>CALJBF010000078.1 GCA_938027385.1 uncultured Porphyromonadaceae bacterium
AATTTCAGCATCGACGACCTCAAGGACGGCTCTTTCGAGCCGGTCTACGAGATTCCCGACGACAAGAAACAGCTTGTAGCCGATCTGAAGAAAAACGCCAAGGAGGCCGAGACGGTATGGCTCGCGTCCGATGAGGACCGCGAGGGTGAGGCCATCGCCTGGCATCTCTATCAGGTGCTTGGACTGAAACCCGAGAAGACACGCCGCATCGTGTTCCACGAAATCACCAAGGATGCCATCGTAAACGCCATCGCCCATCCGCGCGACATCGACGTGAACCTTGTCGACGCCCAGCAGGCGCGCCGCGTGCTTGACCGCATCGTGGGTTTCGAGCTTAGCCCGGTGCTCTGGAAGAAGATAAAGCCCGCCCTCTCGGCAGGGCGCGTGCAGTCGGTGGCCGTGCGCCTTATCATGGAGCGTGAGAATGAAATCAAGGCCTTCTCCCCCGAGCAGTATTACCGCGTGACATCAGACTTCACCACCCCCGGTGGAGCGGTGGTACGCGCCGAGCTCTCGCGCCGTCTGGGCGACGAGTCCGAGGCCCGCGGTTTCCTCAAGGCATGCGACGGCGCCGAGTTCGCCGTGGGGAGTGTGAACGTGCGCCCGGTCAAGAAAGCCCCGGCACCCCCGTTCACCACCTCGACCCTGCAGCAGGAGGCCGCCCGCAAGCTCGGGTTCACCGTCTCGCAGACCATGATGATAGCCCAGCGGCTCTATGAGGCCGGTCACATCACCTACATGCGTACCGACTCGCTCAACCTTTCGGAACTTGCCCTGAACGCCATGGCAAAGGAGATCACCGGCACGCTCGGCGAGAAATACCTGAAGATCCGCCGCTACCACACATCGTCGAAAGGCGCGCAGGAGGCACACGAGGCTATCCGCCCCACTTACATCGACAAGCATACCATCGAGGGTACCCCGCAGGAGAAACGCCTCTATTCGCTGATATGGAAACGCGCCATAGCCTCGCAGATGGCCGACGCCGAGATAGAGAAGACCACGGTCGACATCGAGACCCCCGCCGTGGCCGAGCATTTCACAGCCACCGGCGAGGTAATCCGTTTCGACGGTTTCCTGAAAGTCTACATCGAGGGCTCTGACGATGACAGCGCCGACAGCGCCGACGGCGGCATGCTCCCGCAGATGCACAAGGGCGAGGTGCTGAAACTCGGCGATATCACCGCCACACAGCGTTTCACGCAACAGCCCCCGCGCTACACCGAGGCCTCGCTTGTGAAGAAGATGGAGGATCTGGGCATCGGCCGCCCGTCGACCTACGCCCCCACCATCTCTACCATCCAGCAGCGCGAGTATGTGGAGAAGGGTGAGAAGGAGGGCACGGAACGCCACTTCAAGGTGCTGCGCCTCGACGCCGCAGGCACCGTCACCGAGACCGACCGCACCGAGACCGTAGGCTCGGAGAAGGGTAAACTGATGCCGACCGACATCGGCGAGGTGGTCAACGAGTTCCTCACCGAATATTTCCCCAATATCCTCGACTACAACTTCACGGCCCAGATGGAGGCCAAGTTCGACCATATCGCCGACGGCAAGCTCCCCTGGCACAAGGAAATCACCGACTTCTACACCGGTTTCCACCCCGATGTGGAGCATGCTCTCGACATCCGCCTGGAACACAAGGTGGGCGAACGCGTGCTCGGCACCGACCCCGCCACAGGGCGTCAGGTATCGGTGAAAATCGGGCGTTTCGGCCCCATGATACAGCTGGGCGACGGCGAGGGGGAGGAGAAACCCCAATTCGCGTCGCTGCTCAAAGGGCAGTCGATCAACACCATCACTCTCGAAGAGGCCTTGAAACTCTTCGAGTTCCCGCGCCACATCGGCCGGTTCGAGGATAAGGATATAACCGTGGCCATCGGCCGTTTCGGCCCTTATGTGAAACATGACGGCAAGTTCGTGTCGATTCCCAAAACCATGTCGCCGGCGCACATCACCTGCGACGAGGCCATAGAGCTTATCGAGGAGAAACGCCGCGCCGAGGCCAACCGCGTGATCGCCACGTTCGACGTGGAGCCGCAGATACAGATTCTCAACGGCCGCTACGGCATCTACATCGCCTCTGACGGCAAAAACTACAAGATACCCAAGAGCGTGGCCGACCCCGCGGCCCTTACGCTCGACGAGTGCCGCGAAATCATAGCCTCGCAGGACGCACGTCCGCGCCGCACCACATCGCGCCGCAAGTCATGACCTGACGGCGGCACGCCAATAAAAGCCATCCCCCACACGACAATCACCCCCCTGACAATATGCCCCAGAATTTCCGCCGCAAGGCAGCCCCGGTAAAACCGGGTGCCGAAAAACGCCCGTTCCGCCCCGACACGGTGATAACCGTGCCTGTCGAGGCCGAGACACCCCTGCTCGAACGGCTCTACGCCGCCATGGCCGACCGCAAACGCACCACCGTTAAGGATTACCTGAAATATGGCCAGGTGCGCGTGAACGGCGAGGTGACCACCCAGTTCGACCAGCCGCTGAAACCTGGCGACCTGCTTGAGGTGAACCTCAGCCGCCCGTTCGTGACATTCTATAACCGCCGCATGAAACTTGTCTACGAAGATGATGACATCCTGGTGGTAAACAAGGGGTACGGACTGCTCTCGATGGGCAACGACAAAATCAAGGAGGGTACGGCATATTCCATACTGCGTGACTACCTGAAAACCCAGGACCCGCGCAACAAACTTTTCATCGTGCACCGCCTCGACCAGCACACCTCAGGCCTGATGGTGTTCGCCAAGAGCATCGAGGCAAAAGAGAAACTTCAGCACAACTGGAACAACATGGTGCTCAGGCGGCAGTATGTATGCGTGGTCGAGGGGCGTCTTGACCCGCCCGACGGCGAAGTGAAATCATACCTGGCCGAGAACTCGCAGCACATAGTCTATTCGACCGGCGACCCCGCGCGCGGCCAGCTGGCCTACACGCGATATACATCAATGGCCAACGGCAACGGCTACACGCTCGTGGAGGTGCAGCTCGAGACCGGCCGCAAGAACCAGATACGCGTGCACATGAAAGACCTGGGGCACCCGATTGCCGGCGACCGCAAATACGGCGCAAAATCAAGCCCCATACAGCGCCTGGCACTGCATGCCATGACCCTGCGGTTCGTGCACCCCATCACCCGCAAGCTGATGGACTTCTCTACGCCGGTGCCGCAGTCGTTTCAGAAACTGGTGGCCCGCCGGTGACAAGACAGCAATGGGAATAATGAGAGTTATGGGAGTGATGGGAGTTATGGGAATAATGGGAATTATGGGCAACTGACTGCGCCACTCATAACTCCCATCACTCCCATAACTCCCATCACTCCCACAAAGCCGCTCACACCATCAGCTGATAGATTTCGCGGGTGTCGGCAGGGGTCAGGGGATAATATGCTCCGGCAGGGTTACCCTTGTTCTCGTGGAAACGGGTCACAAGCGTATCCATGTCGGGGTGGTCGATGCCGAGGTCGCACAGCGTCAGCGGCAGCTCTATCGAGCGGAAAAACGCCTTCAGCCGGGCCACGCCCTCAAGTGCCACGGCACGGTCGTCGCCGGCCAGGTCTACACCGAACACGCGGCGCGCGAACTGCGCTATCTTGCCCGGATTGTGGTCGGACATGAATGTCATCCACGCCGGGAACACCACTGCCAGACCGGCCCCGTGGGTCACGCCGTAGAGCGCCGACAGCTCATGCTCAAGACCGTGCGAAGTCCAGTCCTCGCGGCGCCCGGTGCCGCAGATGCCGTTGTGCGCCAGCGTTCCGGCCCACATGATGTTTGCGCGGGCGTCATAGTCGCGCGGATTGTCCATCACCTTCGGCGCCTCGGCGATAATGGCCTTAAGCACACCTTCCGAAACACGGTCGGTGATCTCAACCCCCTGTGTATTCGTAAAATAGCGCTCCATGATGTGCGCCATCATGTCGGCGATGCCGGCGGCGGTCTGTTCGGCCGGCAGCGTGTAGCACAGCTCGGGATCCATCACGGCGAACTTCGGCCTCAGCCAGTAGTCGGTGCGGATCGATATCTTGCGGCGGTCGCTCAGACGGGTTATCACCGAATTTCCCGACCCCTCGCTGCCCGCGGCGGGGATGGTGAGCACCACACCCACGGGGAGGGCGTTCTGCACCGTGGCACGTCCCGAATAGAAATCCCAGACGTCGCCGTCATACACGGCACCGGCGGCAATGGCCTTGGCGGTGTCAATTACCGAACCGCCGCCCACGGCAAGCATGGCCTCAACACCCTCGCGGCGCGCCAGGTCGATACCCTCATACACGCGGTCGTCGCCCGGATTGGGCTGTATTCCACCGAGCTCCACCCAGGTCACCCCGGCCTCTTTCAGCGAGTCAAAAACACGGTCGAGCAGACCCGAACGGCGTGCCGACCCGCCGCCGTAGACAACCATCACACGCGTCACGCCGAGCGAGCGTGTCAGTTCTCCGGTCTGCGACTCCACCCCGCGCCCGAAAACATACTTCGTGGGGGTGCAAAACGTGAAATTCTCCATATCCGTCGTATTTACTGATTCTGCCCCAAATTTACCCAAATAAAGTGTCAGAGCCAAATATGCCGCCCCTTTTCCACCCCCTGGATGAAAATAATTTTGAGCAGACGGTTATAAATCACTAAATTTGCGGTTAAATAAAAAACCACACTGAAATGAGTCTTTTTGACCGGGTATCGGAAGATATCAAGAAAGCGATGCTGGCCCGCGACAAGGAGTCGCTCGAGGCCCTCAGAGGCATCAAGAAGGAATTTCTCGAAGCAAAGACCGCCAAGGGCGCCACAGGCGAACTCGCCGACGACGCCGCACTGAAAATCCTGGCGAAAATGATCAAACAGCGCAAAGAGTCGGCCCAGATTTATCAGGAGCAGAACCGCCCCGAACTGGCCGAGGCCGAACTTGTGCAGGCCCGCGTGATCGAGCAGTACATGCCGCAGCAGCTCACCGCCGACGAGCTTAAGGCACGTCTGACCGAAATCATAGCCCGCACCGGCGCCGCCGGCCCCAAGGATATGGGCCGCGTGATGGGTGTGGCCTCGAAAGAACTGGCCGGACTGGCCGAAGGCCGCGCCATCTCGGCCACGGTAAAGGAACTGCTCTCGTAACAAGCCTCTTATCAGAATATGCTTACACTTCAACAGATAAAGGCCGACCCCAAAGAGGTCGTGCGCCGGCTGGCCGTCAAAGGGTTTGACGGTCAGGAACCCATAGCACGCGCGATCGCGCTCGACGACCGCCGCCGCCAGCTGCAGCTCGAGAACGACAACCGCGCCGCATCGCTCAACAAAATCGCCGCATCAATCGGCGCCCTGATGAAACAGGGCAAGCGCGACGAGGCCGAGGCCGCAAAGGCCGAGGTGGCATCGATCAAGGAGGCCCAGCGCATCATCGCCGCCGAGCTTGACGAGACCGAAACACAGCTCCACGACCTGCTGGTGACAATCCCCAACCTACCCTGCGACATGGTGCCCGAGGGGAAAACCGCCGCCGACAACGTGGTGGAGAAGACCGGCGGCCCCATGCCCGAGCTTGGCGACGACGCTCTGCCCCACTGGGAGCTTGCGAAAAAATACAACCTCATCGACTTTGACCTTGGCGTGAAGATCACCGGCGCCGGATTCCCCGTCTACACCGGCCGCGGCGCACGTCTGCAGAGGGCCCTGATACAGTTCTTCCTCGACAGCGCCGGCGAGGCCGGATACCTTGAGATCGAGCCCCCCTACGCCGTGAACGAGGCATCAGCCTACGGCACGGGGCAGCTCCCCGACAAGGAGGGGCAGATGTACCACTGCGAGGTCGACAACCTCTACCTCATCCCCACCGCCGAGGTTCCCGTGACCAACATCTACCGCGACGTAATCCTCAACGAGAGCGAGCTCCCGAAAAAGAACTGCGCCTTCTCGCCCTGCTGGCGCCGCGAGGCCGGATCGTACGGCAAGGATGTGCGCGGCCTCAACCGCCTGCACCAGTTCGACAAGGTGGAGATCGTGCGCATCGAGCGCCCCGAGGACTCTTACGCCGCCCTCGAAGAGATGAAAGACCATGTGCAGTCGCTGCTTGACCGCCTGGGTCTGCCCTGGCACATACTGCGCCTCTGCGGCGGCGACATGAGTTTCACGTCGGCCATCACCTTCGACTTCGAGGTATGGTCAGGCGCACAGAAACGCTGGCTCGAGGTGTCGTCGGTGTCGAATTTCGAGACCTACCAGGCCAACCGCCTGAAATGCCGTTACCGTGGCGCCGACAAGAAGACGCACCTGTGCCACACCCTCAACGGCTCGGCCCTGGCTCTGCCGCGCATCATGGCCGCCCTGCTCGAGAACAACCAGACCCCCGAGGGCATAGTCGTGCCCGAGTGCCTGCGCCGCTACACCGGCTTCTCGATTATTGACTGATAGTTTAACAAAGGAGAACCTACAAAAACCAACAAGACTGAATCAGTCTTGTCGGTTTTTGTAGATATAAATAGATTATATTTTAGTAGCTCCAGCATCAATCTTTATTTTTATGTGCCACCTGGAATAGACCTGTTTATAATGAAGTCATTCAAACTTTTTCTTAAACTCGTTCTTCATCGCGTATTTTAAGTCTTTTCGGCTGTTTTTTACCTCTTTTACGGTCACGATGCCCGCATCGCTCCCTAAAAATCGGTAAAAACCATCTCAAAAAGACTCTGAAATCCGCTTGAAGAAAAAATTTAAATGACTTCTACCGACTTCTATCTTTGACGACTAATGGCCAAAATTTTTGCTCAAAATGATTGTGTTTATTAGGAAACCTCGTAAATTTGTAAAAATAATTCAGATCATATATAAAACATATATCACAATATCCCGCAATAAATTTATGTATACTATCAATTTTTTTAACAAAATTACATTCTCGTTCGCATTTATTCTTATTCTTCTCACTGGTTGTGATAATGTTGAAGAAAAATCAGAAATGATTTGCTTGAACAAGCAAGAGGCTATTTCACTATATGAACAACTTTCTCAAAAAAACAACGTTTCTGCACTTGACTTAGCAAGAGGAATCAAAAGTCGGAGTAGCTCAGAGGATGGAATCATATGTCTCACTTTAGAAGACACAGAGTATCTTGCTTCATTAGATGTAGAAGAATTATCTCTACTGAAAAGGCAGATTATGGCTCAGTGGGGATTAAAGTCTGACGAGGAAATACAAAAAATACTCGACCATACTTATGATATAGTATGCGACCAAATGGACTGCAATGAATTGATTCAATTCAATGATTTTATAGACATTTATCTTGATATGCCCGCAGGCACTTCAACATTACGTCAATTTGATGCATTCAAAATAGATAATTCATCTATTGTACATAAGGAAAGTTTTGCCGGGGCAGCGGTTTGTGTAGATAAATTTGGTAGAAACGCGTATAAAATTGTAAAGCCAGAACCTCTTTCACCGATGCACCTGACTAAAGCAGATTGCTTGAAGTATTTTAGAAATAGAATTATTTTGACCTGTGTCAGCACAACAGCAAGTTGCATATATGAATGGTTTATCCCAGGGGGACTAGCTCTTGTAGCAGTTTGTGCAACTTGCGAGGCCATAAATGCTTATATGGTGTATAAAAATTGCATGAAACACGCATATAGTTAAAACAGCATGATATAAACATGAGACGTTTGAAACCCGAAACTGAGAAAAAATTATATTGGTTTATCTCGCCAGTAATTATTGTCGGGATATTGGTTGTTCTTGATACCGAACTTGAATGGGGATTAAAAGCGATGGAATGGTATAAACCCGCTCTGCTGGGTTGTCTGTTGTTGGCAGTTGGAGCATATTGCGTAGCTGCGATAAGGGAAAAATGCTGGGGTCTGTTTATTTTTGTCCTTGCTATTACCATATTTGCAATACTAAACATTTATAATTTCTTCATTCCTCAGCCATGATATGAATGATATACACTGACGTCTCCCTGTAAAACTCCTCAAGACTGCATCCCCGGTGATAGTAACCGTGACATCGTCAACAATGAACAGTAGCTGCCAGACCGCCTTGGCCTCCCCTGGCACATACTGCGCCCCTACGGAGCCGTCTGAAATGCCGCTACCGCGGAGCCGACAAGAAAACCCGCCTCTGCCACACCCTCAACGGCCCGGCTCTGGCCCTGCCGCGCATCATGGCCGCCCTGCCCATCGTTTTTAGTTAAAAGTGGAGGGATGGAGGTGTAAAAAATCAAATAAAGGGTGTTAAGTGTGCTTTTAAACATCTGCATTATTTTGAGTTGAGGGCAAAAATTTGTAACTTTGCGCTGATTTTACGACGATTAAAAAATTAGATACACAGTAATGCTTAACCCTATCAAGAAGACCATCGAGCTCCCCGACGGCCGCACCATTACCCTGGAGACAGGCAAGCTGGCAAAACAGGCCGACGGCGCCGTGGAACTTCGCATGGGCAACACCATGCTCCTGGCCACAGTGGTTTCGGCCAAGGAAGCCGGCGAGGGCGTTGATTTCATGCCCCTCCAGGTAGACTACAAAGAGAAATTCTCATCGGCGGGCCGTTTCCCCGGCGGTTTCCTCAAGCGCGAAGGCCGCGCCTCAGATTACGAGGTGCTCACCTCGCGACTGGTTGACCGCGTGCTCCGCCCCCTGTTCCCCGACAATTACCATGCCGACACCTTCGTGCAGATCATCATGTTCTCTGCCGACGGAAACGACATGCCCGACGCTCTGGCAGGCCTGGCGGCATCGGCCGCCATCGCAGTGAGCGACATACCCTTCCACGGCCCCATCTCTGAGGTGCGCGTGGCACGCGTCGACGGCGAATTCGTCATCGATCCCACTTTCGAACAGCTCGAGCGCGCCGACATGGAGCTCATGGTCGGCGCCACCTACGACAACATCATGATGGTCGAGGGCGAGATGAACGAAGTTTCCGAGGCCGACCTGCTGGCCGCCCTCAAATGCGCCCACGACGCCATCAAGGTGCAGTGCAAGGCACAAGAAGAGCTGGCCGAGATGGCCGGCAAGACCGTGAAACGCGAATACTGCCACGAGGTGAACGACGAGGCACTGCGTGCCGACGTGCGCGAGAAATGCTACGACAAGGCTTACGCCGTGGCTAAGGCCGGCAACGCCGACAAACACTGGCGCCAGGACGCTTTCGACGCCATCTGCGACGAATACATCGAATCACTCCCCGAAGAGGAGCGCGACGAGAAGGCTCCCCTGGTAAAACGCTACTACCACGACGTGGAGCGCGACGCCGTGCGCCGCTGCATCCTCGACGAAGGCGTGCGCCTCGACGGCCGCAAGACCACCGAAATCCGCCCCATCTGGTGCGAGGTCGACTACGTGCCCGGCCCTCACGGATCGGCTGTCTTCACCCGTGGCGAGACACAGAGCCTCTCGACCGTGACCCTCGGCACAAAGCTCGACGAGAAGATTCTCGACGACGTGCTCAACCAGGGCCGCGAGCGTTTCCTGCTGCACTACAACTTCCCCCCCTTCTCGACAGGCGAGGCCAAGGCACAGCGTGGCGTAGGCCGCCGCGAGATCGGCCACGGCAACCTGGCACACCGCGCCCTCAAGCGCATGTTCCCCGACGATTTCCCCTACGTATGCCGCGTAGTGTCTGACATCCTCGAGTCTAACGGCTCGTCGTCGATGGCCACCGTCTGCGCCGGCACACTGGCACTGCTCGATGCCGGCGTGAAGATGAAACGCCCCGTCTCGGGTATCGCCATGGGTCTTATCTCTGACGACAACTCTGACAAATACGCCATCCTCTCTGATATCCTCGGCGACGAGGACCACCTGGGCGACATGGACTTCAAGGTGACCGGTACCCGCAACGGTATCACCGCCACCCAGATGGACATCAAGTGCGACGGCCTCAGCTACGAGATCCTCGAGCGCGCCCTCAACCAGGCCAAGGAGGGACGTCTGCACATCCTCGACAAGATCGAGGAAACCATCCCCGCTCCCCGCGAGGACTACAAGCCCCACGTGCCCCGCATCGTCACCATGCTCATCCCCAAAGAGCTTATCGGTGCCGTCATCGGCCCGGGCGGAAAAATCATCCAGGGCATCCAGGAGGAATCGGGCGCCACAGTCTCGATCGACGAGATTCCCGAAGGGGGCCACATCGAGGTTGCCGCAGCCAACAAGGCATCAATCGACAAGGCTCTCGAGCTCATCAACCGCATCGTCGAGCTCCCCGAAGAGGGCAAGACATACACCGGCAAGGTGAAGACCATCCAGGACTTCGGCGCATTCGTAGAGTTCATGCCCAACCGCGACGGTCTGCTCCACATCTCGGAGATCTCGTGGGAGCGCGTTCCCGACATGGAGGCCTCGGGCATCAAGGAGGGCGACGAACTCACCGTGAAACTCATCGAGATCGACCAGAAGACCGGCAAATACCGCCTGTCGATGCGCGCCCTGCAGCCCAAACCCGAAGGCTGGGTCGAGCCCGCCGAGCGTCCCCGCCGTCCGCGCGGCGAACGCCCCGAAGGCGGCGAGCGCCGTCCCCGTCGTGACGGTGACCGCGGCCCCCGCCGTGATGGCGACCGTGGTCCCCGCCGCGAACGCCGCGACTGATTCACGTGAGGGCAGATGAATCTGCCCGGCGGAGACAAATCGCCGTTACAACTGATACCATCATAAACCGCCCCCGGCCACACCGCCCGGGGCGGTTTCTTTTGTTACAGAAATTGACGGCGCGCTACCCCTCGCGGGCGGCGCGCCGTCGTTTGAAATTCAAGCTTGAGACTACGAATCGCAAAAATCGCAGTCCCTCAAACTGCGGACCTCCGTCCGCTTCTAACCCATGCCAACAAGGTTGTAATCGTTATATAACATCTCAGGTCAATGAAACCACCCCGTGACCGTGGGCCACGCCTGTGGGAACGTGCGGCACAGCCGGTAGACCAGATATGCCGCCACCAACGCGCCAAGCACCAGCGTGTACAGAAACTGCCCCACGCTGCGGTTTTTTACAGCCGCATACAGGCCGATTCCCAGCCCTGCGGCCACAATCACGAACATCACCGCATATATCACCACGCCCACAATCTTCATCACAGGCGCATATTCGGGGTGACCGTCGAGAAACATCACCAGCGGTATGCCGATAATCAGCAGCCACACCAGTTTTTTACCCGTGGCCTTGAGCCACTGCGGCACGTATGCCGCCACCATTCTGATTATTCCTCCCATATCGGGTCTGTTGATTTTTGTATATTCGTTAAAACGCGCCCTCAGTAAATGACGCATAATGTTTATCATTTCATTGTAGGGTCGCTACATGTAGCGACCGCTTGCCTGTTATGAGTCAGCGGCCCAGTGCTCTGCCTGAT
>CALJBF010000079.1 GCA_938027385.1 uncultured Porphyromonadaceae bacterium
GCTCACCTGTCGTGTTATCGGCCGAGCTCGGCCGATAACTGAACCGAAACTGCATTTTATTTCTGAAACCGCGGCCGTGCAACCTGCTTGTGCGGCCGCTTTCAGTGTGCCAGTGGGGTGCCGATGGTGAAGACCTGCTCGCCGGCGGCGGTGGCCACATGGATGCGCAGGGCGGTGACGTGCGCATGCGACCAGAGGGTTCTGAGCTGAACGGCGGCGTAATAGCGGCGGCTGAATGTGGGTGCCGCGGTCTCGCGCCTGTGCAGAAGATAGGCGTCGGGCACAGCGTTTTCAAGCGTGGCCTTGTCGACTATGAGCGCGAACTGTCGGGGATTGTCGTCATACGGCAACATCAGGCGCATGAACACCTGCGAACCGGCACGCCAGAGACTTTCTACCGACAACGGATCAAGGTTCCACCCCGTCAGGTCGGCCATATCGGCCTGCTGGAGCATCAGATTGTTTATGCGTGCATAGCCCACGGGGGTGATTTCGCCTGACTCATCGGGGCCCTGCCCGTGGGTCATGTACCCGAGATAAAGCGCATTGCCCTCATGCACGGCGGTGGTGTCGATCACCTCGCCGCGGCATGTGAGCGTGGCGGGAGTGTCTGAATCCTGGCTGTAAAGGGCAAACGTGGTGGTACCGGCATCCATCTCGGTCAGCTCCACAATATTATATAATGTTGCATCGCGGGTGTCGGGGCCGGTTTCGGCGCACCCTGCGCATGCAAGCGCCAAGAGAGTGGCCGCGATGGAGGTGAGGTAGGTCGTGAGGTGTTTCATCAGTCGGTAATCAGGCCGTCGCGCATGTGAATCACGCGGTCGGCATCGGCGGCAAGATGCTCGTCATGGGTAACTATGACGAACGTGACACCAAGCTCGTCGCGCAGGTCGAAAAACAGTTTGTGCAGCAGGGCGCGGTTATGCGAGTCGAGACTGCCCGAAGGCTCGTCGGCCAGTATCACCTGCGGCTTGTTTATGAGCGCCCTGGCCACGGCGGCACGCTGACATTCGCCACCCGAGAGCTGCGCGGGACGGTGCCCGGCACGGTCGACAAGCCCGAGCCGCCCGATAAGCCGGTCGGCCTCGGCAAAAGCCTCGCCGCGCGCTGTGCCCCCGATAAGTGCGGGCATGGCCACATTCTCGCGGAGCGTGAACTCAGGCAACAGCTGATGGAACTGGAACACAAAACCGATGTTGCGGTTGCGGAAACGCGCCTGTCCGGCCTGCGACAGATCAAAGAGATTCGCGCCGCCGTCGTAGCAGACGGTGCCGCTGTCGGGGCGGTCGAGGGTGCCCAGTATCTGCAGGAGCGTGGTCTTGCCGGCGCCGCTCGGCCCGACAATGGCTGTTACGCGCCCCGGCTCAATGTCAAGGTCGACACCCCTGATTACCTCAAGGGTGCCGAATGACTTGTGTATGTCGCGTGCCGAAATCATTGTAATACCTTTTCTGTCAGCCTGCCGCACTGACGGCTCAGGTCAAGCGGTCGGCGATGCGCGATATAGCGTATTCAGGGCGCACGCGGCGGTAGAGAATGTCATACACCGCCTCGGCGATGGGCATATATACCTCGTGGCGCAGGTTTATCTCGTGTATGCACTTGGCGCCGTAATACCCCTCGGCGGTCTGTTCCATTTCCATGCGGGCAGCCTTGACGGAATACCCCTTCCCGATCATCGAGCCGAAGTTATGGTTTCGGCTGAACCGAGAATAGGCCGTAACGAGCAGGTCGCCCAGATACACGGAGTCGCAGATGCGGCGTTCGCGCGGGTCGACGGCGTCGAGGAAATGCTCCATCTCGCGGATGGAGTTGCTTACGAGCATGGCCAGGAAGTTGTCGCCGCGTTTCATGCCGTGCACGATGCCGGCGGCGATGGCGTAGATGTTCTTCATCACACCGGCATACTCGATGCCGTCGACGTCGGTCGAGGCGATGGCGTGGCAGTTCTTGGCACTGCACAGCACCTCGCCGAACCGCGCGGCGGCGTCGATGTCGCGGCAGCCGATGGTAAGGTAAGTCGGGCGCTGCAGCGCCACCTCCTCGGCATGACAGGGACCCGAGACCACAAGCATGCGGTCATGCGACACCCCGAAATTGTCGTGCATGTAGTCGGTGATGAGCTGGTTCTCGTCAGGCACGATGCCCTTAACCGCCGACACCACATATTTCTGCGATATGTCGGTTGTAAGTTTCTCTATGTGACTCTTGAAGTATGGCGAGGGCATGACCAGCATAAGCGTGTCGGCCTGCTCGGATATGTAGTTGATGTCGGTCGAGAACTCGATGCGGTTGATGTCGAAAGGCACGTCGGTAAGATACGCCGGGTTGTGACCGAGACGGCGGAAATCGTCGATACGGTCTTCGCGGCGCATATACCACAATATCGAGTCGGTGCCGTTGAGCAGAAGCTTGGCCAGGGCCGTGGCCCACGACCCGCCGCCCATCACGGCTATCCGACCGGGAAATCCAGTTTTTTCCATGGTTAGTCAAATAACGTTTTGCCCCTCAGCAGGGGCTCCCGGTTTTCTCATGCCTCGCCGGCGGCAGGCTGTGCGGCCTTTGCCGCCTCGATCCAGGCTGTGACCTGATCCATCTGGGGCGATTTCAGGCCGAGCTTGAACTTCTTGTTGATGCCGATGAGCTCCTGCACGAGCTTGCCGGCGGTGGCACCTGCCAGGGCGGCGACGGTGGCGCAACCGGCCTTGCGCACGGGGGCAATCCACTCCTTGTCGACGCCGACGGCCTCGAAGGCCTCGTCCTTGTCGCGGGGAGCAACCTTCTCGGGACGCATCTGGGGGAAGAACAGCACCTCCTGGATGGTGGTCTGGCCGGTCATGAGCATCACCAGACGGTCCATGCCGATACCCATGCCCGATGTGGGGGGCATGCCGTATTCGAGGGCGCGGATGAAATCGTGGTCAATGATCATGGCCTCGTCATCCCCTTTCTCTGACAAACGCATCTGCTCTACGAAACGTTCATACTGGTCGATGGGATCGTTGAGCTCGGAGTATGCGTTGGCCAGCTCCTTGCCGTTGACCATGAGTTCAAAACGCTCGGTAAGCTCGGGATTCTCGCGGTGACGCTTGGTAAGGGGCGACATCTCGATGGGGTAATCGGTGATGAAGGTGGGCTGGATGTATGTGCCCTCGCACTTCTCGCCGAAAATCTCGTCGATGAGCTTGCCTTTGCCCATGGT
>CALJBF010000080.1 GCA_938027385.1 uncultured Porphyromonadaceae bacterium
ATCTCATTCCCGCAACAGCCCTGTTGCTCTCGCTGGTTTCATGCACAGAAGACGTGATGGACCGCGTAAACGAAAACAAGGGTAACCCGCCTATCGAGATTGTCTACGGCAAGTTCGAAATCACCGACGCCATGGCCAACACCGGCGCCACGGTAGCCTCGGGCGACTATGCCTTCTATACCTCGGTCTACAACGAGCAGATCTTCGGCGGCGGCGGCAACCAGCTTCGCAACGCCGAGCTGCGCCAGGTGTCGGAGACAGCCGGATCATCGACATTCAACAACGTGTGGAACGGCACATACGCCAACCTCAACACGCTTAAGGACATCATAGCCAAATGCGCCCCCGACGGCATAGATCACGACCAGCCTGACCTGCTGGGCATGGCGCAGATGCTCAGTGCCCACAACTGGGAGGTACTCACCGCCATGCACGGCGACATCCCCTGCTCCGAGGCACTTCAGGGGCAGGGCAACCTGCAGCCGAAACTCGACAAACAGGAGGATGTCTACAAGCATATCCTTACTCTTATCGATGATGCCATCGCCAATTTCGGCAAAGCTATTGAAGAGGAGGCATCGAATGTCGGGTCGCAGGACATCATATACAAAAATAACAATGCCGCATGGCTGGCCGCCTGCTACGCACTGCGTGCCCGCGTAAACCTGCACCTTATGGTACGTGACGCCGATGCCGCCGACCGTGCCCTGGCCGATGCCGAGAAGGCTGTGGAACTCGGGTTCAGCGGTTTCGACCTCGACTGCTACAACGAGGAGACAACCTTCAACCCCTGGGCCTCGTTCCAGGAGAGCCGCCTTTATGCCTACAACTCGGCAACCATGCGCGACATCCTGACCGAGCGCAATGACCCTCGTCTCGCCCTCTACATCTCGTATCTCTATATCAACGACCCCACGGGCGAGTTCGCCACTACATGCGGTACCCCCGGCAACGAGCGCGACGCCAATACAACCGGCGCCCTCGGCTGCCCGATCTGGCTGCTGGAGTTTTACCCCTACCCCATAGCCTGGTTCACCGCCGCCAAGTCGCACATCATCTCGGCCGCCGAGCCGCTGTTCATCATCGCCGAGATGCAGGCCCGCAAGGGTCTCGACCCCACCGACGCGCTGGCCTCGGCCGTGGCACTGGCATTTGACGACATCGCCTATTTTGACGAGATTCCCGGCGACGCCGCCACATACATGGCCGACCTGGCCGACCGCATCGCCGCCGATCCCCTGAAAGAGGTAATGACCCAGAAATACATCGCCCAGGGACGTGACGAACAGGTAGAGACCTACAATGACATCCGCCGCTGCAAGGCCCTCGGCCGCGAACTCATCACGCTGACCAACCCGCTCAACACCACCTCGGGCGGTCAGAACCGCTGGCCTCTGCGACTCCCCTACGGCAACTCTGACGTGTCATCGAACACCAACGTGCGCGCCGCCTACGGTGACGGCATGTATGTCTTCACCGAACCGGTGTGGATTTTCGGCGGCTCACGCTGACACCATCACCGCAAAATCGGAAACAGCCCTTTAATATCGCCCGGGGGTGGGGCCCAATCGCGCCACACCCCCGGTTTTTGCCTGCACCCACAGGGTCTTTAAGGTCTTTAGGGTCTTTAGGGTCTTTAAAGTCCTTAATGACCTTAAAGCCCTTAAAAGTTTTTCAAGGCACTCAGCGCTTTTGCAGCAGCGGGGCCAGGTACCGGCCTGTATACGATTCAGGCGTGGCGGCAACCTCCTCGGGCGTGCCGGCCACAATAAGCTCGCCGCCGCGGTCGCCACCCTCGGGGCCAAGATCAATCACATGGTCGGCAACCTTGATGACATCGAGGTTGTGCTCGATTATGACCACGGTGTGGCCGCGTGCTATCAGCCGGTTGAACGAGTCGAGTAGCAGGTTGATGTCATGGAAATGCAGACCGGTCGTGGGCTCATCGAAAATAAACAGCGTCGGCTCGGGTTTCTCGCCGCCGAGGAACCAGGCAAGCTTAACGCGCTGGTTCTCGCCACCCGAG
>CALJBF010000081.1 GCA_938027385.1 uncultured Porphyromonadaceae bacterium
CGTTGCCATGGGCATCGAGAAGATCTCGTTCACCTGGTACCTCAAACGCATCACCCTGCTTGCGTTCGCCGGCTATCTGGCAGGTATGGCAATGATCTGGCTTGAAACACTGGTGCTCCCCCTCTGACACATATCGGTCACCCAACCGCATGACATCCCCGCGCCGAAGGAAACCATTCCGGCGCGGGGATGTTTTATTTTATAAGGGCACCGGAATACCATGACGGCCCCGGTGCCACATCGCATAAAAATACTCTAAAAATTGCATATTCACCCAAAAGACAAACAATCATGAACGACCGACTCAGCTACGAAGAAAAGAAAGAACTGCCCGACAGCGTCTATGGACTCCCCGAACGCCGCGAATACCCGATGCCCGATGCCGCACATGTGCGCGCCGCCGAAGCATATTTCCGTTATTGCCCCGAAGACCTGAAACCCCGCCTGGCACGCGCTATCCTTGAGCGCGCCCGTGAATTCGGCGTGGACGTGGAAAGCCCCACCGTGCTATCTTACGCCAACGCCTGACCCCGCATGAAACAGAGATTAATGTAACGTATGTGGCGTATGTGACTTATGTAACTTATGTAATTTATGTAACGCCTGCGCCAAAACACATACGTTACATACGTCACATACGCCACATGCGCCACATAAAACGCATAAGCCACAAAAAGCATCAGACCCCTTGCGGAAGTGCCGCTTGGGGTCTGATTGGCTTGGTGGCGGGAGGAGGACTCGAACCTCCGACCTTTGGGTTATGAGCCCAACGAGCTACCACTGCTCCATCCCGCGATGTATCTGTCTCATTTGACGAGTGCAAAGGTAGGGGTTTTGCACAAACTACGCAAGCTTATGACCGAAAATATTGTGTTAAATTTTATTAATCAGAATTTAACTTGTTGTGGAATTGCAGTTTGCACAACACTCTGCTTGGCTGCACCTCGGAAGGAAAAGCAACGGCGCCGTGCCCCGTACCGGGGTCGCGGCGCCGTGATAAGGTGATGCAGTCAGACTGTAAGCCGGGTTATGTCGGTCATTCCGGCGGCGGTGCCCCACACGTGAGGCGATTTAGCCGGACGCCGGTCTGTCATTTATCTCTACGCCGTGTTGCCACGGTCGCTAATCGGGGCTGTGCCCGACAGCAGTCTACCCCCCGGCAATGAACGAGCAGCTCTTAGATGCCGGTATACTTGACCTTGCAACCCATCAGACGTGCGGCACGCCATCTCGCGGTGGCGCCCGGTGGGCTCTTACCCCGCCTTTTCACCCTTACCGCCCATAGGGGGCGGCGGTTGTTTTCTGTCACGTTGTCTCTGCGGTCGCCCGCGGCTTTCCGTTAAAAAGGATGGTGCTCTGTGTTGCCCGGACTTTCCTCCGGCCCCGCCACAAGGGGGAACCGGCGACAGACCGTCTGACTGCAATCAGGGCACAAAGTTACTCATTTTGCGCCGAAAATGAGGGATATTTTGTAATTTTGTTGCATGGAGACACAACGACTCACTGCCGCCATGCGCAAAGAGACCGCGGCGCTGAAATCGGCGCGCAACCGCCGCGCGGCCCGTCTTTTCACTATCGAGGGGACGCGGGGCGTACTTGAGGCACTTGCCATCGCGCGCTGCCTCAGGCTGATAGCCACGTCGGCCTGGCTCGACGAGAACCGGCGCGCCCTCCCCTCCACCCTTGCCGGAAAGATTTTCACGGCCAAAGCCGACGAAATCGAGCGCATGGCTGTCTCAGCTACCCCGCAGGGGGTGATAGGCGTATTCGCCATGCCTGAACCGGACGCCGACGCCCTGACGGCGCGCCCCGGCGAGCTTATTCTGGCACTCGACCACATACAGGACCCCGGAAACATCGGCACCATAATCAGACTGGCCGACTGGTTCGGCATCGCCAAGATATGGGCATCGCCCGACACGGCCGACATCTACAGTCCTAAGGTGATACAGTCGACCATGGGCGCCATAGCGCGCGTGCAGGTTGTCTACACCGATCTCGCCAAAGTAATCAGCCACGCCTCTGACGGCGACATACCGGTCTACGGCACATTTCTTGACGGCACCGACATCTACCGCGCCCCCCTCACCCCCGGGGGCATAATCGTGATGGGGAACGAGGGTAACGGCATCTCGCCGGAAATAGCCGGACTGTGCACGCATAAATTGCTCATACCTCCCTACCCCCCCGGCGCACAGACCGTGGAGTCACTTAACGTAGGCGTGGCCACCGCAATCACTGCCGCCGAGTTCCGCCGCCGGCTCACACTTCAATAAACCTTACCCTTGAATACTATGGCAAAGGCAAAACAGAAATCAGTGTGGTTCTGCTCTGAGTGCGGAGCCGACTCGCCGAAATGGGAGGGTCGCTGCCCCTCGTGCGGCGCCTGGAACACGATGGTAGAGGAGCGTGTCACAGTCACCTCGGCCGCAAAGACCGAGAAACACCGCGGCCTCACCCCGGCCAGCCGGGTACAGAGGGTTTCGGAAATCGAGACCTCTGACGACCCGCGCATACAGATGCCCTCTGACGAACTGAACCGGGTACTCGGCGGCGGCCTGGTGCCAGGCTCGATGGTGCTCGTGGGTGGCGAGCCGGGCATAGGCAAGTCAACGCTCGTGCTGCAGAACATACTGGCCATACGCTCGCGCCGTATACTGTATGTCTCAGGCGAGGAAAGCGCCGTGCAGATACGCATGCGCGCCGACCGCATCGGCCGCGTAAGCGACAACTGTTACATTGTCACCGAGACCTCGCTTGAGGCAATAATGAACCATATCGAGACCGTGAAACCCGAACTGCTGGTTGTCGACTCGATACAGACCATCGCCACCGACACCATCGAATCGGGCGCCGGTTCGGTGAGCCAGGTGCGCGAGTGCGCCACGCGCCTTCTGCGGTTCGCCAAGGAATCGGGCGTGCCCGTTCTGCTTATAGGGCATATAAACAAAGAGGGGTCGATAGCCGGCCCGAAGGTGCTTGAGCATATCGTAGACGCCGTGCTCCAGTTCGAGGGTGACCGCCAGTACATGTACCGCATCCTGCGCGCAATCAAGAACCGTTTCGGCAACACCTCGGAACTCGGTATTTACGAAATGTGCCAGCGCGGACTGCGCGAGGTCACCAACCCCTCAGAGATGCTGATCTCGCAGCAGGGGACCGACAACCTTTCGGGGTGCGCAATCGGCGTGACCATCGAGGGTGCACGGCCGTTCCTTGTCGAGGCACAGGCGCTTGTCAGCACCGCCGCCTACGGCACACCCCAGCGTTCGGTAACCGGATTCGACTCAAAACGCATGAACATGCTTCTGGCCGTGCTTGAGAAACGTGTGGGGTTCAAGCTGGCCCAAAAGGATGTATTCCTCAACATAGCCGGCGGCCTGAAAGTCGCCGATCCGGCCATAGACCTTGCCGTAACAGCGGCGATATTGTCAAGCAACGTCGACATGGCGATACCGCGTGGGGTATGCCTGGCCGGAGAAATCGGCCTTTCGGGCGAGATACGCCCTGTCACCCGTATGGAACAGCGCATCCGCGAGGCCCAGAAACTCGGCATGGAGAGCATAATCATCCCCGCCAACTCGCTGAAAGGGGTAGACACCTCCCGTCTGGCCATAAAGGTCGTGGAAGTCACCAAAGTGGAAGAGGCCTTCAGGCACCTTTTTGCCTGACCGCACCCCCAGACGCACATGGCCTGCAAAATATAGCGGCAGCCAAACAGAGCAGCAGCCAAACAGAGCGGCAACCAAACATAGGGTCTTTAAGGTCTTTAGGGTCTTTAGGGTCACAAGAGAAGCATTGTGGGCTCTAAAGACCCTAAAGACTCTAAAGACCCTAAAGACTCTAAAGACCCTAAAGACCCTAAAGACCCTAAAGACCCTATGCCCATTACCCCCTTGCAGCCCCCTAAAAGTTAATTTCTGTTAAAGATTTTGGTGTTTTGCAAGTTAAACTTACCTTTGCAGTGTAGCACACAACTACAACACCACAACAAGCCGAGGCTTTCCCCTCTGTTTCAGACATTCATCATCACAACAATGATCACACTTGATAACTTGACATATCACTACCGGAAGGGCACGAGGCCGGCGCTTGACAGCGTAACGGCCTCGATCCCGCCCGGAATCCACCTGCTTGCAGGTGAGAACGGAGCAGGCAAGACAACGCTGCTGCACATCATCGCCGGACTGCGGACACCCACTTCAGGCGAGTGTCTGGTCGACGGCAAGTCAGTCGCGGCCGAGCTGCCGTCGGTAATGTCACGTATCTTCCTTCTGGAGGATCACATGAACTTTCCGGCGAAGACCATACGCAAGTTCGCCGAAATGCACAGCCCGTTCTATCCGCATTACTCGCCCGAGATGTTCACGCGAAATCTGGCCGACTTCGGCCTGTCGGGCGACGAGCCTTTCAAGAACATGTCGCTGGGCTCGCGCAAAAAAGCCCAGCTTGCATACGTGCTGGCCCTGGGGATTGACTACCTGCTGCTCGACGAGCCCACCAACGCCCTCGACATACAGTCGAAAGCATGCCTTTGCAAAATGATAGCCCGCAACATCGGGCCCGAGCAGACGCTGATTGTATCGACACATACCATCAGTGATCTCGAGAACATGTTTGACGGCATGACCATGATCTCGGCAGGCCGGTGCCTCATAGCCGCCACGACCGACGAGCTTACCGCACGACTGGCATTCGACGTCTCGCGGTTTCCTGCCACCGACGCACTATATCAGGAACAGGCACTGGGCGTATTCCAGGCCATATATGCCGCCAACGAAAGCGACGAGCCCACACGGCCCGACTTCCGCCTGCTCTACAACGCCATGTACACACCGGCACGCGACTCCATAATCAATTTACTCAGCAAAAACTGACATGTCTACGACTGCCTATATATCAGCCACGCCCCGCGACAGCTGGAGCTGGCACCGCATAGGGCGCCTGATAGGATTCTATCTCCCGCGCCTGCGCAAACAGATGATCATATTCCCGATAGCATCATTGGTGCTTGCATCGCTGCTGCTGATCAACGCCGGCGACGGGAAGTTCGACCAGGCCATGTTCGTGCTGGTCTTCACGGCCCTCCCCTACTGGTTCGCCCTCGGGCCGCTGTCGCTCACGTCGGGCGGCGACGCCAGGCCGGTAGAGCGCATGCTCCCGGCACTCCCGGCCGAGAAGTTCTTCGTGCAGATGGTCTACATACTTGTGGTCATACCCCTTATGGTCTACGCGCTGCCTGTGGTGGCCATGTGGCTGAGGGCATCGGTGCTCCACCTCCCCACCGGCCCTATGATCGACATGATTTACCACCGTTGCTCGCCGCGCTCATATCAGTTTTATGTAAATCTTGCCGACAACCTGGGCATGGTGGCCCTGGTATTCTACATAATCTGGCGTGCAAACCGCAACCGCGTGTTCTACAGCATCATCGCCATTGTCTGCTACCAGATTTTCCTGAGCATCCTCGGTGGAATCTACGGCATGATATGGGCATTCCGCAAAGGTTATGAGGATGGACTTGCAGGCCGAGAGATGGATATGCCCACACCTGAGTCGATCATGGATGTCCTCAACATCGAACCCCTGCTGCTGGTAATCGGCGGCTGCACGTTCGTGGCCGCGGTGGTGCTATTCTATCTTTCTTACCGCCAGATAGCGCACAAACAATTCTGACAAGCGACAGGCCGATGAATTTCACAGACAACAAACCGATATACCGCCAGATCGTGGATTTCGCCTTCAACGAAGTCTCCGCCGGCCGCTGGGCCCCGGGCGAACGCATCCCCTCGGTGCGCGAACTCTCGGCCGACCTCGGCGTGAACTCGCGCACGGTGCTCAAGGCCTTCGAGGACCTGCAGGATCTCGGACTCATAGCGCCCCAGCGCGGCATGGGTTTCTTTCTGGCGCCCGATGCCCGCGAGCGCGTGACAGCTGAGCGGCGCCGCCTGTTCTTCGAGACCACGGTGCCCGGCATAGCCGCCGAGATGCAGGCGCTCGGCATCACCGCCGAACAGCTTGCCGACCACATCAAAAAACATTATTCGTGAGATTTTCAGACAATCTTTTATGACAACTGTGCAACTTTTTAGTAACTTTGGGCGTCTAATAACGAAAGCATTGTCATAACACCATCATACACACCGCCGGCGCACCGGCACATACCCGTCATTTACCGCATTTTATTTCATTCACATATATATTATATGAAGAAGATTCTTTCAGGAACGCTCGGCCTGTTACTTGGCCTGACGTCATTCAATGCCCTGGCACAAGGCATGGCCGAATCACTGGCCCAGATGCCCCCCGCCGAGGCAATGCAGCTCCCTGCCGACTCAACAGTGCGCCAGGGCGTGCTCCCCAACGGACTCACCTACTACATCCGCCACAACGAGACCCCCAAGGGTCAGGCCGATTTCTTCATCGCACAGAAAGTCGGCTCGGTACTCGAAGAGGACAACCAGCGCGGTCTGGCTCACTTCCTGGAGCACATGTGTTTCAACGGCACCGAGAACTTCGAGGGCAATGAAGTGGTGTCATGGCTTGAGACAAAAGGCGTGAAATTCGGCGCCGACCTCAACGCATACACCGGCGTTGACGAGACGGTCTACAATATCTCTAACGCCCCCGTGGGCAACGTGGCCGTCGAGGACTCGTGTCTGCTCATCCTTCATGACTGGGCCGACGGCCTTCTGCTCCTCCCCGAGGAGATCGACAAGGAGCGCGGCGTAATCCATGAGGAGTGGCGCATGCGCAACGTGGGCATGTCGCGCCTGATGGAGCAGCAGCTCCCCGCCATGTACCCCGACACCCGCTACGCCTACCGCTGGCCCATCGGCACAATGGAGGTCGTTGACAACTTCGAGCCTCAGGTGCTGCGTGACTACTACGAGACCTGGTACCGCCCCGACCAGCAGGGTGTGATTGTAATCGGCGACATCGACGTGGACCGCATCGAGAACAAGATCAAGGAGATGTTCGGCCCCATCAAGATGCCCGAGAACGTCAAGGAGCGCGTGTATTTCGAGGTTCCCGACAACAAGGGCACCCTCTACGCCATCGGCGCAGACCCCGAGATGCCCAACGCCCGCGCAACCCTCTACATCAAGAACGACAAACTGCCGCGCGCATACCGCAACACCCCCGTGCAGCTCAGCCTCGATTATATCAACGACATGATCACCACGATGCTGCAGGCACGTCTCGACGAGCTGGCAACTGACCCCGCTGCTCCGTTCGCCGCCGCCGGCACATATTACGGCGGTTTCTTCGT
>CALJBF010000082.1 GCA_938027385.1 uncultured Porphyromonadaceae bacterium
TAGAGCGCGACACTGGCAGTGTCGAGGTGAGCGGTTCGAGTCCGCTGTACTCCACGCAAGACAAAGACAACAAGACAAAGACAAAAGAAGATTTCTATCGTGATGCGCTGACCGTGAGGCCCGCGTATTTTTTTTATACATACCACGTCGAAATCCAGTCGCATCCCCTCGCCATTGTTTGTTATTTAAGTATAAATCACTATTTTTGCGTCATGAAACTCATTGAAATAAACATGGACAAGATCATCGCCCTGTGCAAAAAGTACAAGGTGGCGCGGCTGTGGGTATTCGGTTCGATACTAACCCCGCGTTTCAACGATGCCAGTGACGTGGACTTTTCCGTAGAGTTCCAAAACAATATGATCGACGACATTTTTGTGGTTTTCTTTGATTTCATTGAGGAGATGCAGTCGATCCTCGGCCGCAAAGTCGACATGGTCGACGAGACTGCCATAAAAAATCCCTATTTCCGCAAAGAGCTTGACGCCACAAAAACACTTATCTATGGATAACACAATACGGAAATCGCTGGCAGACATTCTTACATCGATTTCGAATATCGAATTGTTCTGCGCCACGAGGCCAATGAAATTTCAGGCGTTTTGCGAAGACGTCTGTTTCCGCAGTGCCGTACAGTGGGAGATAGCTGTCATAGGCGAGGCCATGAACCGCATTCTTAAAATCAATCCCGACATACCCGTCACATCGGCCCGGCGCATCGTAAACACCCGCAATTACTTGATCCACGGATACGACAGCCTGCGAGAAGACCTGATCTGGTCAATCGTCGTCAATCACCTGCCGCTATTAAAGCGTGAGGTCAGTGCCCTGCTGAATCTGCCAAACGATTAATACCTCATTTATAACCGATATTTTTTGACAGGTCATGCAATCGGGGTGACACCTATGCCCGGGGTAGCGGGGAGGGTCACGCGGCCGTCTACAATCTTCAGGCCGTCGAAACGATCGTTGGTTATGAGCAGGTTGCCGTCGAGGTCGGCATAGTCGGCCATGGGCGACAGCTGGGCGGCGGCGGTGACGGCACACGAGGTCTCGGTCATGCAGCCGAGCATCACCTTCATCCCCAGCGCCCGTGCCAGCACCGCCATCTGATAGGCCTCGTGCATGCCGGTCGACTTCATCAGCTTTATGTTTATGCCGGAATAGGCGCCTGCAATCGGGGGCACATCGGAAAGGCGTTTCACAGCCTCGTCGGCGATTATGGGCAACGGCGAGCGCTCGGTAAGCCATGCCGAATCGTCGAGGCGCGACTTATCGAACGGCTGTTCCACGAAAATACATCCGCGCTCCTTCAGCCAGTGGCACATGTCAAGAGCCGCCTCGCGGTCGGTCCACCCCTGGTTGGCGTCGACACATATCGGCACATCCGGACGGCATTCGCGTATGGTCTCCACGAGCTGGCGGTCGTTGTCGAGGCCCATCTTTACTTTCAGCACGCGGTATGGCGCGGCCTCGGCCACCTTCTGACGCACCACCTCGGGGGTATCGATGCCGATTGTGAACGACGTGCAGGGGGTACGCTCGGCCGACAGCCCCCATATCCTGTGCCATGGACGCCCCATCAGCTTGCCGGTGAGGTCATGCAGGGCTATGTCGACAGCCGCCTTGGCGGCATTGTCGCCGTCTGACATAGAATCGAGATATTCATGTATCTCCTCGATGCGGAATGGATCAGTGAACTGCCCCAGATCAAGCCGCGACAGGTATCGGCACACCGACTCCACACTCTCGCCCAGGTAGGGAGGCATCGACGCCTCGCCGTAGCCCGTGACGCCGTCATGCTCGATCTCGACCATGACATCAGGCGTGACCGTGCGCGACGAACGTGCCAGATTGAACGCATGCTTGAGTTTCAGCTCGTATGGAAAAAACTTCAGCCTCAGCCCCTCACCGCCGCCGTTCGCACCTGAAACCGGCACCGCTGCGGGCGCTACAGCCTCGACCGCCCCGGCCACGAAACGCGGCGTCACAGCCGCCGCGGCCGCAAATGCCGCTCCTTTCAGAAAATTTCTGCGATTCATAGCAACAAATATACACAATTTTATCGCGCCACACCGCACATTGTCAAATAAAAAACGCTATATTTGTGCCGCATATAAATTGTTGGTTTACTTATGGCATTTACAACCGGCTCTGAAACGGGTCGGCTTGACCTTACTTTACCCCCTGATCAATTCCATTACCGTAAACTATTATCACCAACAACATACCCTTATTAGCATGAAAACTGTTTTTAAAGCGCTCGCTTTTCTGCTGACACTCTGCGTGTCAGGTTTCTGCGAGCTTGCGGCCCAGACAACAGGCGTATATGCCGGCGGCTACATCAGACGCGAGCGTCCGGGCACCATCACCACCCTGCGAAACTCCGGATTCCAGTATGTGATTCTCTTCAACATCAACGTCGGATCCGACGGTACCTTGACCTGCGACGGCGAGACCGTCTGCAAAGACGGCCGGTATGTCTATGGCAACAGCAACCCCGAATATGCCGCTGACATACGTCGGCTCAAGGAGGCGCCCACATCTATCTCGCGCATAGAGATCTGCGTAGGCGGCTGGGGCGATGAGTCATATTTCAACATACGCTCGCTGATAAACTCCCAAGGCACAGGCTCGGGCACCATCCTCTACCGCAACTTCAAGGCACTGAAAGACGCCATCCCCGTCATTGACGCCGTAAACAACGACGACGAGGGGTGTTATGACGTCGACACAGCCGAGCGTTTCCACCGCATGATGTACGGCATGGGCTACAAGACCACACTCGCCCCCTACATGAACCGTGATTTCTGGAGCGCACTCGCACGGCGCCTCGGCTCTGGCATCTGCGACCGCATAATGGTGCAGTGCTACGACGGCGGAGCGGGCAACAACCCGGCCGACTGGAAACTGCTCGACGGCGTACCCGTCCACGCCGGGCGTTTTCACTACCAGGACGAGACCCTCGACGCCCGCCGGCATGCCGACGTGATGCAGAACTGGAAAAACAACTGCGGCGTCAGCGGCGGTTTCTTCTGGGTGTTCAACGACAACACCTGGAACACCAACCAGTATGCAAGCCGCGTGAACCGCGTGTTCGGCGTGAAACATGCGTCTGACACCCGCGCCACCATATATGCCGACGGCGATTACCAGGGCTATTCTGTATCGCTTGGCGAGGGCTCATACCCCCAGTCGGAGCTCGCTCTGTACGGTTTCATTGCCGAAGACCTGACATCACTCCGCGTCACCCCGGGATTCAAGGTCACGCTCTATGCTAACGCCGACCTCACCGGCGACTCGCGCTCATACACCTCAGACACCGGGAATGTGGGAGATTTCAACGACCGTGCACGCTCGCTTAAAATCGAGGCATGCGGCAAAAGCGGCCTTGGCGGAAACTTCAAGATACGCAACCGCAACAGCGGCAAATATCTCGACACCGACAACAACGGCACCGACAACAATACGGCAATCATTCAGTATGACAACGAAGGCGACGACCCGTCGCAGACCTGGGTTCTCACCGAGCTGGGCAACGGCGTATACCGCATAGGCGCCTTCAACAATCCGGGTCGCGGATTCGATGTCAGGGACGGCAGCCGCGACAACTCGGCCCAGGTGCAGATCTACGACTACACCGGCGCACGCCAGCAGCAGTTCATCCTCTACGAGAAGGGCGACGGCTACTACCAGATCATCGACCGCAACAGCGCCAAGGCCGTGGAGATGCCCCAGTCAAGCACAGCCAACGGCGAATGGATAAAAATCTGGGACAACAACGGCTCGAACACCCAGCAGTGGGCCCTCGAGGAGAACCGCTGCCCGGGCACAGCGGTAGCCACCCTGTATGCCGACGACCAGTACCGCGGCCACGCCGTGGAGCTATCCGAGGGGGAATATAACCTCAGCCGGCTGAACCGCTACAATATCGCAAACGACCAGATTACCTCGGTAAAGGTCAAACCGGGGTTCAGAGTCGTCCTTTGTGATAATGACAATTTCGGCGGCAAGACAGCCGAATGCACCTCAGACAACCCCAATCTCGGCGGTTTCAACGACAAGACCTCGTCTGTGAAGATCATGGCATGGGGCAAGACAGGCATGGGGGGCAACTACAAGATACGCAACCGCGAGAGCGGAATGTATCTTGACCCGGCCGACAACCGCACCGACAACGATACCCCCATCATGCAGTTCGTAGACGAGGGCGACGACCCCTCGCAGACCTGGACATTCACCGAGCTTGCCGACGGCGTGTACCGCATCGGCGAGTTCTCGGCCCCGAAACAGGGATTCGATGTGGCCGATGTCGGCACAGGCAACGGCACACAGGTCAAGATCTACGAGTATTCAGGCGGCCGCAACCAGCAGTTCATTGTCCATGACCTTGGCAACGGCTATTTCCAGATCATCGACCGCAACAGCGCCAAACCGGTCGAGATTCCCGGCGGCTCCCACACACTGGGCGAATGGCTGAAGATTTACGACAACAACGGCTCGAACACCCAGCAGTGGAGCATCGAGGAGAACCGCGCCCCCGGCACGGCAATGGCCACGATTTACCGCGACATCGACTACAAAAGCAAATCGGTGCCCCTTTCCGAGGGGGAATACAACGCATCCCGCCTTAGTCGCTACAATTTCAAGGATCACGACCTCACGTCGCTCAAGATTACCCCCGGTTTCAAGGCCATACTTTATGACGACGACAATTTCACCGGCGCCAGCAGGACCGTCACCTCGAACACGTCATGGCTCGGCGACTGGAACGACAAGATGGTCTCGATGCGCGTAGTGCCCAACGGCACATCAGGCATAAACGGCGATTTCTGCCTGCAGAACCGCAACAGCGGCCAGTATCTCGACATCGAGAACAACTCGACCGACAACGGAACACATGTGATACAGTATCACCTCGAAAGTCGCGACCCGTCGCAGATCTGGCACCTCTCAGAAGTGGAGAGCGGTGTCTACCGCATCACCCCCTCGGCCGACGGGGGCAAAGCCATCGACGTGCGCGACGCCGCCACAGACAACGGCGCCGAAATCCATCTATACGACTATACGGGTGCGCACAACCAGCATTTCATCCTCTACGCCCGTGGCAACAGCTATCAGCTCGTGTCGCGGCACAGCGGCCGCGTGGTCGAAATCCCCTCGTCTTCGACAAACGCCGGCGAGTGGGTACGCCTCTATGACAACAACGGCACCGACACCCAGCAGTGGAATATCGTAGACCCACAGTCGATAGTCACGGCACTTCCGACCCTGACGACCGACACCCCGGCAATGCAGGTAAACGGCCGCACGCTCACGGTCACCGGCTGCACAGGGCGCCTCGAAATCTACGACCCGTCAGGGCGACTCATTCTCTCCAGCCAGCCTGGCGGAGATATCGAGACCCTTGACCTGCAGCATCTCGAATCCGGCATCTATATCGCCGTTGCCGGAGGGTGCACATGCAGATTCCGTCTACGCTGATTACTTCTCAAAATAATGGTTCAAAACCTTTGTCAATCAGAGAGAAATCACTAACTTTGCGTCCGGCTTTCGAGCCACCGCCGCGCAGCCGTCCTGCCGGCGGCAGAGACAATCATCAAATTTAATCACTTAATTAGCGTGTAGACCGCGCTACCGCCCTCTGACTCAGGCAAAACCGCCTCGTCGGGGCCCGGCCGGCCCACACAACAAAAACTAAATGACTGAAGAAGTTAAAAACTCTCCAATCGCCGACTTCGATTGGGATGCCTACGAAAAAGGCGAATCAAAGAGCGAGAAATCACGCGAGGAACTGACCCGCACCTACGATGAGTCGCTCAACACCGTCAAAGACAAAGAGGTTATCGAGGGCACCATCATCGCCCTCAACAAACGCGAGGCCGTTGTGAACATCGGCTACAAGTCAGACGGTATCATCCCCATGAACGAATTCCGCTACAACCCCGACATCAAGGTCGGCG
>CALJBF010000083.1 GCA_938027385.1 uncultured Porphyromonadaceae bacterium
CCCCCGGTTTTCAAGGGGGAATTCGAGGCCAACGCGCGTCGGTTGCTGGCGCAAGGTCTGCTTGTGCGGTCAGGCGATGGTCGACTCACCATCCCCGAGCGCCTCTGGCTCAGATCCGACGCCATTCTGCGCGATCTCATTATCGGCTGACGGCTCGTCGGCGGCGTCATCATCTTCTTCTACGGTCTCGGCTCCCTTTATCCGTTTTTTGGGGGTAAGACCAAGTTTGCGCAACATCTCGAACTGACTTACCAGACCGCCGCGCCCGGTGAGGCGTTTTTCGGCGGTGACATAACTGCGCTGCATGCGGTCGATGTGGGTCTGCAGTTCCGTGAAAGCGTCCATAAAACCGGCCATGCGGCTGTAAAGCTCGTTGCCGCGCGCCACAATACGCTCCACGTTCTGCTGCTGACGCTCCTGCTGCCAGAGGTTATGTATCAGTTTCAGCGTCATCATCAGGTTAGTGGGGGTGATGATTACCACCTTACGGTTGAAGGCATATTCACCCAGGTCGGGTTGCTGACGCAGGGCTGCAATCAGCGCGCTGTCGGTGGGGAGGAACATCAGCACCATATCGATACTGCCCGGCTGCAGGTCGGCGTATGACTTCGAGGCAAGCTCGTCGACATGGCGGCGCACGCTCCGGGCATGTTCGCTCATGAAATGACGTGCCCGCTCTATGGCCTCGCCGGTCGATGCGCCGGTGAGGTCGTTCTCGACCTCGATGGCCGACGTGTAGGCGGTCAGCGACACCTTTGAGTCGATGATCACCGAGCGGCTGTGCGGCAGACTCACCACCACATCAGGGCGCATTATGGCACGCGACTCGCCGGTGGGGAGCACCTGCTGTACGCGAAACTCGAAATCACGGCGCAGACCGCTCTGTTCCAGTATATGCTCAAGCACCATCTCGCCCCATTTCCCCTGGGCGCGGGTGTCACCTTTCAGCGCCCTGGCAAGCGTGGCGGCATCGGTGCCGATACGTTGCGACTGTTCGCGGATCTCGCTGACGGCACGGTTCTGTTGCTCGGCAAACAGCTTTATCTGCGACTCGAACGCCGACTGAAGTTCGCGGCGCCCTACCTCGTCGGCAGTACGCGCCTCGGCAGCCGATTTGCGGAACTCCTCGAACTGCTCGCGCACCGGAGCCAGCAGGTCTCCGATCTGGCGCGAGTTCTGCTCGGTCAATGCCGCCTGGCGTACGGCCAGCGCGTCGGCCTGTATCTTGCCAAGCTCGGTCTTCAGCGCCTCGAACCGCGCCTGCCACTGCCTGTCGGTCTCGGCGCGCTGACTCCGGTAATCGTCGCGCATACGGGTCAATGTGGCCTCGTGAGCCCCACGCATGTCGGCCAACGTTTTTTCCGCGTCAGCACGCTGTTCGGCAAGCCGCGCGGCACCCTCGCCACGCACCTGCTCCAGCATTCGGGCAGCGCGTTCCCTTTCGGCAGCCAGCTCCCTTTGCGCCTGCTCTTGTTCGGCAGCAAGCCGTCGGGCAGCCTGTTCCCGTTCCTGAGCAAGCTGCCGTTGCGCCTGCTCGGCACGTTCGGCAAGCCGTGCAACCTCAGGTTCAAGCGCCTTGCGCCCTACCGTCTTCCCGGCCAGCCATCCGGTCAACGCCCCTATAGCCAACCCCACCACCACAATTATCGCATATATCATAATCTCATATTTATTCTTTTACAAAATTAGCGAAATTCAATGGAAAAAATGGTAATTTTGTACCTTGTATTGTATGGCGCCGGGATTTTACAACGGCGCCGGAACGTTAATCGCTATGACTAAACCCCGCATACTTGTTACCGGTGGCACAGGATACATCGGCAGCCATACGGTGGTCGAACTGCAACAGGCCGGCTACCCCGTCGTGATAATCGACAATCTCTCGAACTCCAATGTAGGCGTACTCGACGGCATCGAACGCATCACCGGCATCCGGCCCGATTTCGTGGAGGCCGACTGCACCGACATCAACGCACTGCGCGAGCTGTTCACCCGCTACCCGGGCATCGGCGGCATCATCAATTTCGCCGCATCGAAAGCCGTGGGCGAATCAATCGAGAAACCGCTGCTCTACTACCGCAACAACCTCAACACGCTGATGAACCTGCTCGAACTCATGCCTGAATTCGGCGTGAAAGGGATTGTGTTCTCATCGTCGTGCACCGTCTATGGCGAACCTGACGAGAACCCCGTCACCGAGCAGTCGCCAATCAAGAAAGCCACCTCACCCTACGGCAACACCAAACAGATAAGCGAGGATATCATCACCGACTTCATCCGCTCGGGCGCCCCGGTAAAAAGCGTAATCCTGCGCTATTTCAACCCCGTGGGCGCGCATCCGTCGGCCGAGATCGGCGAACTCCCCAACGGCGTGCCCCAGAACCTTGTGCCCTATGTGACACAGACGGCAATGGGGATACGCAAGGAGCTGAGCGTGTTCGGCGACGACTACCCTACCCCCGACGGCTCTTGCATCCGCGACTTCATAAACGTGGTGGATCTGGCCAAGGCTCACGTCATCGCTGTAGAGCGTATGCTCGGCGACAAGTCTGCCGAAAAAGTGGAGATATTCAACCTCGGTACCGGCAACGGCGTCTCGGTACTTGAGCTTATCGAGTCGTTCGAGCGCTCGACCGGCGTGAAGGTGCCCTACCGCATCGCCCCGCGCCGTGCCGGCGACATAGAGAAAGTATGGGCCGACCCCACCTATGCCAACGAGGTGCTGGGCTGGAAAGCCGAAACACCCCTTGACGACACCATGCGCTCGGCCTGGGCCTGGCAGGAACGCCTGCGTGAGCGCGGCGTGATGTAAACCCTTATTCATGACCGCACGGAATTACGCCCCCATCGGCATCTTCGATTCAGGCTACGGGGGCCTGACGATACTTGGCAAGATACGCGAGCGGTTGCCCCGATACGATTATCTGTATCTGGGCGACAACGCCCGCGCGCCATACGGCACCCGCTCGTTCGAGGTAATATACCGTTTCACGCTTGAGGCGGTGAAATACCTATTCTCGCAGGGCTGCCCCCTCGTGATACTGGCCTGCAACACGGCGTCGGCCAAGGCGTTGCGCTCGATACAGCAGAACGATCTGCCGCAGATTGACTCCACACGCCGCGTGCTCGGAGTCATCCGGCCCACAGTAGAGACACTGGCCGGAGTGACCCGCACCGGGCACATCGGGCTACTCGGGACGCAGGGCACCGTCGACAGCCGATCTTACGAGATAGAGATTGCCAAACAGAATCCCGGGTTTACCACATCGGCACACAGTTGCCCGATGTGGGTACCCCTCGTCGAGAACGACGAGGCAAAAGGCCCCGGCGCCGACTATTTCGTGAAAAAGGATGTCGACGCCATAATGAGCCATGACCCCGAGATTGACACGCTGATTCTCGGCTGCACCCACTACCCGCTCCTGCTCGACAAAATCAGGCAATACATCCCCGCCGACGTCACCACCCTGACCCAGGGGGAGATTGTGGCCGAGTCGCTGGCCGACTACCTGCTCCGCCATCCCGAAATGGAAACCCGGCTCGGGCGCGGCGCCACGACACGGTTCACCACTACCGAAAACGCCGCCAAATTCTCGCGCATGGCATCGCTTTTCCTCGGCGAGCCGGTAGAGGCCGCCACGGTTATCCTCTGAAGTCTGACATGTCCGACGAGTCTGACATGTCCGACAAGTCAGACAGATCCGCCCTTGCACACTTCCCTGTCAGATGCTGCGGTAGGTGTGGGCCAGGGCCACCACCGACAGCGTTGTGGTCGGCGACTGGCGGCGCACCGCCTCGCATATCGATACCATCGTGGCGCCTGTGGTGATTACATCGTCGACAAGCATCACGTGCCGCCCGGCTATCGCTGCTGTATCGGCCACACGATAGGTCTTGCGGGCGTTGAGCAGACGCTGATAGGCATTGCGGCGCGTCTGGGTGCCGTGACTTGACGCCGAAAGCGCCTCGACCACCGGCAGACCGGTGACGGCGCTGATTCCGCGCGCTATATCCATGGCCTGGTTATAGCCGCGCCGCAGTTCTTTCCACCAGTGCATCGGCACAGGCACAAGCATCTCCACACCCTCGAAGAATCCCGCCGGCATCAGCTCGGTAGCATACTTCCGCCCGAGCTCATAGCCGAGTTGCGGGCGGTTGTTGTATTTTGTAAGTGTGACAAGCCGCGCGTACGGGTTGCCGCCACGGTAATGGAACATGGCGGCGGCATGCACCAGCGGTATATGCTGCGAAACAAGCCGGTAATACAGCTGATTGTCGGAATCGAGATGAAACATCGTTCGCGGCATGGCCGCATCACACTCAAGGCAGAGGGTTTCCTCCCCCTCGACGAGCGCCTTTCCGCACACGGGGCACACCTCGGGGAAAAACAGGTGCCTCAGGTCACCCATCCATCTCCCCGCTATTCCCATTATTCCCATTCCTCCCATTATTCCCATAATGCCCTTACTCACTCTCCCCGAACAGCACCCCCGACTTTATCGCCGACGCCACAAGCGCCGGCTCATAACCATGGGTCACGCCGAACCGGTAAAGTCGGGTGCGCCCCTCGAAACTGTTCCCCTCTTTCAGCGACCGCGCCTTTGCCGCAAGCGTGTCAAGCATGCGCGAACGGTATTCATCCTCGTCAATCGAGTCAATCGCCTCTCTGACAACCGCCGCGTCGATACGTTTCATCCGCAGCTCCATGGCGATCTTGCGTCGCCCCCAGTGGCCGAACAGCGCCTTGTCACGGGCGTATGCCGCGGCAAACCGCGCATCGTCAAAAAAACGGCGGTCGGCCAGGTCATCAAGTATGCGGGCAGCCTCGGCCTGCGGCACAAGCCATTTGTAAAGTTTCTCGGCAAGTTCGTGACGGCAACGCTCGCCGCGTACACACAGCTCCTCAAGACGCGCCTTCGCCACATCGGGCGGCATCGGTTTTCGTGGTTTCAGTGCCATGGGCCTTACCTTGAGATTATGGCAAAACGCTGTTTGCCGAAAGAATCGCGCTGTATGTCGGTACGGCTCCATCCGGCCTTGCGGGCCATGTCGACAAGCCGGTCGGCAAACAGCGGATTTATCTCGAAATACACCGTTCCACCCGGCGCCAGCGCATCGGCGGCATACCCCAGTATGGCACGGTAAAACACCAGCGGATCGATGTCAGGAACGAACAGTGCCGAATGAGGCTCGAAATCGAGCACATTCGGGTCCATATCGGCGCGCTCGCTGTCGGCAATATATGGGGGATTGCTTACTATTATGTCAAACGGCTCCTCGCCGGCAGGTTCACCCTTGAGTATGTCGGCCTCGATGAAATCCACCTGGGCTTTCAGGTCGCGGGCGTTGGCACGTGCCACATCAAGCGCCCGGGCGCTGATGTCGGTGGCCGTGACGTCGGCAAACGGCAGATTGCGCGCCAGAGCCAGAGCTATGCACCCCGACCCGGTGGCTATGTCGAGCACGCGCAGATCTTTGCGGTCGCTGTTGTCGCGCACTATTATGTCGACAAGCTCGGCGGTCTCCGGACGCGGAATCAGCGTATCGCGGGTGACTCCGATCTTCAGCCCGTAGAATATGGTGTTTCCGAAAATATACTGTATCGGTTCGTGACGGAGCAGACGGTCGACCACAGCATCAATCTTCCCCGACATATAGCCGGTAAGAGTCTCGTTGGCCTTTATGGCAAGGTCGACAGGTGTCCACCCCTTGAGGTTCGCGAAGATTATGCGCGCCATTGCCTTGGCCTCACCCGAGCCGTAAAGCGGTGTGAGGCGATCGGTGACCGAACGCACGGTTTCGTACACGGTTTTCTCTACAGCCTGGCTGTCAGACGGATTCTCGGACATACAGTTAACTTTTTATATGGTTATGAGCGAATCGGCGGGGAAATCGGCCACGGCGCGGGTGCCTGTGACCTCATCCCAGAGCATGGGCGACACACCGTTGCCGGGACGTTTCACGGTCAGGTTATCGTCGGTAAGGAGCTCGCCGGCCTTGATGTCGCGGGCGGCCACTATGCTCTTGCGGGCAACCTCGATATTGGGGCGCTCAGAGGGCGACACTGTCTTGTCGGCCGAACCCAAGGCCTGTTCGATATTGCGTATCGCCGTCACCATCGCTTTCAGTTCGGCGGGGTCGAGCGATGCCTTGTGGTCGGGGCCGGGCAACGATTTGTCGAGCGTGAAATGCTTCTCTATGATGCGGGCCCCCATCGCCACGGCGGCCACGGGCACCTCGATGCCGTTGGTGTGGTCGCTGTAACCCACGGCTCCGGCGCCGAGTGTGGCAAGCGCCGACATGGCGCGCAGGTTCACGTCGGCCATCGGCGTGGGGTACTGGGTGTTGCAGTGCAGCAGAGCCACCATGTGTCGTGGCGTGCCGTTCTGTTCAAGCACCTGCAGGGCGGCCTCGACCTCGGGAAGTTCCGACATTCCGGTCGAAAGAATCACGGGCTGCCCCAGCCGCGCTATCTTGCGCAAGTAAGGGAGGTTGGTTATCTCACCCGAGGGGATTTTCCAGTATGCCATCCCGAGAGCGGCCAGACAGTCGATCGACACAAGATCGAACGGCGTCGACATGAAACCTATCCCGACCTCGCGGCATATCGCGGCCAGACGCTCATAGTCAGACAGCGGCAGGTGTATCTTGCGGCACATCTCAAGCTGACTCTCGGCGGCTCCGGTCGTCTCTTTCTGATATTCGGCCTTGGGCGCGATGGTCGAGATGACCAGCTCGGGCACCGCCGTCTGGAACTTCACGAAATCGGCACCAGCCTCTTTGGCGGCATGAATCATGGCCACGGCGCGGTCAAAATCGCCATTGTGGTTCACGCCGGCCTCGGCTATGATCATCACCCTTTCCGGGAACACCTTTTTATTATCTTTTTCCATCGTCATTTCAGATTAATGTGCCGTCGGGGGCGAACACCGCCTCCTCGAAACTGCGTGTCATGCGGGCGCCGTCTGTCCAGTCACCGACCGTTTCGACCGGGCAGTCTGTGGCCTCGTCGATAATCCATCCCGGCAGAGGCAGCCCGGCGTGTACCGACGGCACCGCTCCACCCCCCAGGCGGGGGTTGACCTCCATTATCAGGTAACGGTCACGCGCCGCGTCATAAAGAAACTGCAGGGTTAGCGGCCCGGTAAGTCCGAGCCGTTCCACAGCCTCGCGGGTTAGCCGGGCCAGCATGTCGTTGCGTTCGGTCTGTGACACAGATACCTCCCCCCCTATGACTTCGAGTCTGCGACGCGGAACAGCGCCGAGCAGACGTCCGTCACGCGCCACATAACAGTCTACCGAATATTCCACGGCATCGGTGACATACTCCTGTATCAGATAATTACCGGGGTCGGCAAGCGCGTCGAGGTCGCTCTGGGAGGCAAGCACGCGGATACCCTTCGAGGCCGAGCCGTTGCGCGGCTTGGCTATCATCGGGAAACCGGCTCCCTCGCCCGCGGTAAGCGGCGCGGGGATTCCGTTACGGACGAAGAGCCCGGCGGCCACAGTCTTGTCGAACATGTCGCGGGCCGTCTGCCCGTCGCCGCAGGCGCAGAAGGCGTCGCCGTAGCGCGCGGCATACCGGGCGGCAACCTCCACAGCCGGGTCAACGAAGGGCACGATTATGTCTATGCTGTTTTCGGCGACTGTGCGGTGCAGATGTTCATACAGATCCGGATCGCGCCATTTCAGCCCGGTGATGACCTGACCCACGAGCGCCACAGGCACACGCGGGTCAAGCTCGTAGCTGAAGATGTTCACATCGAGTCCGCGCTGCTGACCGGCCTTACGGAACAGGCGCGCCATGCCGGTGCGTTTCGCCCCGCCGAGGAAGAGGATGTTCAGCGTTCCCGGTGTCTTTGTACGGCGTGTAAGCATCAGCGGTTGTATATGTCGGCCTTGTAACGCACCAGATTGGCAGGGTCGCTGAGCCAGCGCACGGTACGGGCGATACCCTCCGCGAAACTTACCTGCGGGCGCCAGGGCGTGAGCGTGGTGATTTTCGTGTTGTCGCCGCAGAGGCGGAACACCTCGCTCTTGGCCGGACGCAGACGCGCCGGGTCGACAGTGAACTTCACGTCGGCCTCCATAACGCGGGCTATGGTGTCGAATGTGTCGGCCATGGTGATTTCCGCTCCGGTGGCGATGTTTATCTCCTCACCCTCGATGCCCTCGGTCTCGGCAAGCGCCAGGAAACCGCGGCAGGTATCCTCCACGTAATTGAAATCGCGCGTGGGGCGCAGGTCGCCCACCATTATCTCGCGTTTACCCGAGGCTATCTGCGAGATGATCGTGGGTATTATGGCACGGGCGCTCTGGCGCGGACCGTAGGTGTTGAACGGCCTGGCGATCACCACCGGCAGACCGAAAGCGTTGTAGTAGCTCTTTGCTATGGCGTCGGCACCGATCTTCGTGGCCGAATAGGGCGACTGCGGCTGGCGGGGATGTTTCTCGTCGATAGGCACATACAGCGCCGTGCCGTAGACCTCGGAGGTAGAGGTCACAATCAGGCGCTCAATGCCAAGCTCCTTCGCGGCCTGGCACATGTTGAGCGTACCCGAGATATTGGTGTCGACATAGCTTTCCGGAGCCTCATAGCTGTATGGTATGGCAATCAGGGCCGCCAGATGGAAAATAGTGTCGACACCCTGAGCCGCACGGCGGCAGAATGCCGCGTCGCGCACGTCGCCGCATACAATCTCAAGTCCGGGGTCACGGCGGCCGTCGAGCCACCCCCAGTCGTTGAATGAATTATACTGGCAGAGCGCCCTCACCTTTATGCCGCGGCTGAGCAGCAGGTCGACAAGATGCGACCCGATGAAACCATCGGCGCCGGTGACCAGCGCATGTTTTATATCGCGTGACATAATTAAGTAACTGTTCAAAATTATTTTATAGTTACCGGTCAGATTATTTCAATGTTTCTTCGGCGAAATTTTTGAATCTTTTCCTCTCTTCATCAGTCGTGTAGCTCGCTACACTCCTTCTTCATCGAGTAAAATCTCCTAAAAATTTCTCTCGAACAAACATTAAAATAATTTCGACCAGTTACTTATCTTGTTATTCAGAATTTCACTAAGTAATATGCAATCTCGGCACCGTCGGGTGTGTCGTAGACCAAGGTCATGCGGTCGCCCGAATCGTGACTCACCGTCAGCGGAATGTCGGCCTCGGCCGGCATCCCGAGCATGGCCGGCGGCACATACATCTGCTGTTGGTCACCGTCGCCGGCCTTGTGCGAGAAGTTCAGCACAATACGGTTGTCGCGACGGCTCCAGGTGCCCCAGCTCCGTTCGGGAGCGTGCGCCAGGGGGTCGTTCTCGACGGAAATGCAAATTATGTTGTTCTGGAAACTCCAGAAACAGTTGCCGTCGTAACCGGTGTCATCCTCGCCGTCGACCGCCATGCGGTCAAGATGCCAGACACCGAAAAGCGTGCCGATGTCACCGTTATTGCTGGTGCATCCGGCGGTCACTGTCATAATGAGCAACGCCACCGCGAGCCATAGGTTCAATATCTTTTTCATGCGCGGAATGTATTATCGGCCCAGACTGAAGTCACCCGTGTACGTCACTGCCAGGGCGGCGCCGACCTTGTCGCCGAACATCGACCCGGCATCCATGGCCAGCTGTGCCGTGAGTTTCATCGCGCTGAGCGAGCGCGGGGTATAGATTGCCTCGACCATCAGCGAGGTGTCTGTCACCGGCTTTTTAAGCGGGACGCGGGGTGTGCCCCACCCCTTTCGGTAGCCGCCGAGCAGGCGGTAGCCGATTTCGGGAGAGATGATCCCCTCGACCCCCACATGGAAACCGCGCACACGGGTGTCGGCAAACTGAAGGTGCCCGTCGGTATTATACATCGGCGACGGCAGGAACGGCGTCCCGATGGCCATGCCGTAGTTGGCGTATGAGTTGTATTCGTAATTGTTATAATAATTGTCGTTCCCTTCGGCGCGGGTGGTGATGTCGGTGCCTGCCTCGTCATCCGGATCCCAGTGCAGGGGACCCGACTGGTTGGTTAAGTCAAGATATTCCACCACCACGGCCGAGACGATGCCCGGACGCGCGGCGCGGTATTCAAGCCCCCAGAGGCCGTCGAATCCGTTCAGGAACCCGATGCCCGAGCCATCCTCCCACGGTTTCTGCATGTAGGCCCTTACATGCGCGCCGTTTTTCAACCGGTAGCGCGCCAGCAGATCCCACGACCCGAGCGACGAGCCCTGGTAATAGTCCTTGCCCCCGTCGGTGGGCACAAGCATCCTGAAGAACTGACCTATCCCCTTCGAGTACTTCCGCTCCTGAATCTTCACACCTTTGCTGTACCAGGCGGTCTCGCCGCCGAAGAATGCGCCCACCTGCATACCCACCGTCACCGAAAGGGGCTGAGATGGCATTGTGCGGAAATAACAGCGCTTATAGCTGTAGAGGGCACCGAGGTTGATGTGCCCCTCGTAATAGTTGTAATGATCTTTGAGCCAGCCGTTGTCGGCCATCTTGCCGTATGACAGCTCGCCCTGTATCTGCACGCACCCGCGGGTGAAGGGGATATTCTGGAAATCGTTGAACCCCACACGCACCTCGGGGATGGGGCGCGCGTTGCCGCTCTCCACCAGGTCGCCCGACGACAGACGGCCGTCAAGCAACGCCGACGAATGTTCCTTCATGCCGGCGGTGAGAAACACCCCGCGGTAGTCGATACGGCCATAGAGCTGCTGCAGCCACAGGCGCGACGGATGCCGGGGGTTAGTGCTCCACCCTCCGGGCGCGTCGGCACCGTCGCCGGCATGCCAGCGCATATAGTCGGCACTGCCTGTGTAGCCGCCGATTACATCGACACCAAAGCGTATGTCGACCCTGCGCGAGGGGCGCACGGCCAGTTCAGCACCGAGGTTGGCCAGGATGTCGTTCTGCGTCGAGAGGCGCCCGTGGCTGTTGGCCGATATATAATAAGGTGAGAAGTCAGACCCGCCGAACGCGCCGGTGACTCCGCCGGTCACGCGCGCACCGAACCCCTCGGCCTGCGCCGCGGGAGCCGTGGCCGTCATGGCGCACGTCATGGCTATGGCCTGTATGAGATGTTTCGGTTTCATGCCTCCTCGGGGTGATATGTCTGTATATGGCGCTGTTTCTTCTCTTCGAAAATCTCGGAGATGGTGAGGAAGATGCCGGTCTCCTCGACATCGCCGAACTCGTCGTTTATCGCCGTGCCGAATATCTTCATCGTGGGCGACAGCGACATGTAGGCGTTGACCAGCGGCGGGATGTTTATGCCATGGGCGCGGATTTTCGCGTTGAGCACCCGATAATCCTCCTTGAACGAGTTCCCCGGAAGCAGGTCGCTTGCCCCGGCGATTTCCGTAGGGGTTTCAAGCGGCTTGAACGGTCTGACAAGATTGTCAGGGTCGGGAAAATGCCTGTTCAGGAAATACAGCAGCAGGTTGCGGCAGTCGTGGTCATACGAGGGGTACATGGTGAACTTGCCGAACAGATATTTGATTTCGGGGTATTTCACCGTAAGAGCCCCCAGGCCGTCCCAAAGGTTGTCGAGACCGAAGATTGCCTTGGCGCCCGCCTTGCTCGACTGGTATTCGAGCGTTACGAACGAACGCCCCAGCTCAATCGTTGCCGGCAGATAGTCGGTGATGAACCGCTCCGAGAAACGGAACATGTGCGATGTGGCTATGCGCGGCGAGCCGTCGGCCTCAATCTTAACGTCACGCCCCAGTATGAACCGGTAGCCGCCGATGATTCCCTCGTTCTCGGGATCCCATACGATAAGCTGGCGGCAGGGGGGATCCATCAGGTCATAGCGGTCGATGTCGCACTCCTTGCCGGTGCCTCCACCGGCGGTGCGGAAAGCAATCTCGCGCAGACGGCCTATCTCGCGCATCACGTTCGGCGCCGTGCGTGCGTCGACAATATATATATCGTTATTCCCCTTGTTGGTATGGCGCAGAAAGCACTCGCGGGTAAGTTCGCTCTTCAGCAAAGACCGGTCGACCGGGGCGATAATGGGTTCAGGCATCTTCTGAATGGGATTGGTTGTTAAGACTCTTTGATCCGGGAGTGGCACCGTGGGGCGTTTCGTCCTCGAAACCGGGGGTGGCAAGCCTGTACACATAACACCGCACTGCGCGGGTATAGCCTTCGGCATCGTCCATATCGATCAGGTCGGTGTACGAGATGCGGTTGCCGCAATATATGTCGAACCGCTTGCCGCGCGACTTTATGACCTCTGAAGGGAGATATATCTGCTCGATGTTGAATTTCAGTCCCAGGAGCTTGCGGCGGTGTGCCATGCGGTAGAACTTCATGGAGTTCTCGCCCGAGAAAAAGAGAGGCACAATGTCGCGCCTGTACCGGCGACAGCGGTTTATGAACATCTTGCGCCAGGGCAGGTCGGCCACCATGCGGCGGCGCTCGCCGTTTATGGGCACGGTGCGCAGGCGCGACACCAGACCGGCCGGAAAAATGATTATCGGGTCATCGCCGGCAAAAGCCCTGTCGACACGCTCAAGCGCCTCGCGGCTCTGCCGCCCATGCTTGTTCACAGGCAGAAATACAGGTTTCAGGGGGGTGACGTGCATCAGCAGGTCATTGACCACAAACCACACCTGGCCGCCATAATGCCGCTGCACCATGTCAATGAGCGCCATGCCGTCGAGGCCGCCGAGCGGATGATTCGACACCACCACGACACGGCGGTTCGTCGGGTCAGGCAGACGCTCGGCAAAATGGGTCACGACCTCGATGTCAAGCGACCGCAGAACGCCGCGGCAGAAATCTGCACCTTCAAGCCCGGCGTTCTCGCGCAGCAGTGCGTTCAGTTCATCCTCGCACACGGTGCGTCTGAGCCAGTCAAAAGCCCTGCGCGGAATAAAACGCGCCAGACCGGGAAGCCGCGACTTCACGACACCCTCGACATCAATACTCATCACCCCACTGTGGGTCACAGCGCTTTCGGGTGCATACCTCTCATGTCTTTCACCGTTTTTATCCGGATTATCCATAACGCTCACAAAATTACTCAAATTAACTCAAACCGTCAACCTGGCGCCACATATATTTTACAAATCATGAGCATCAGAGGGTGTTAACCGAGTTGAGAAAGTTGAGAAAGTTAAGAGAATAGCAGGCGACTGGCATTATCTGTGTGAAAATTCAATGCGCTATCATGTTTCCCACTACTCCCATCATTCCCATTACTGTGTCAAATTAGGCCACACTAATTCTTGCGGTTCTTGAAAAAATTCCTTAAATTTGCCGCGTCAAGTAATCTGAGGATTGAATCAATACCCTGGCGGTGCTTTCCGGTCGTTTTTCTTATTGGCAATTCTAAAAACTGACCGCACCGCGTGATCCCTGTTGATACCTTATCCAATTTTGGCATAATCTACCCCCACCTGTAGATTTTACTTATCACATTATATCATTTTTCTTATTGACATGAAAAATCCTTTTGGCATCCGTCGCCTGGCGACGGGAATCGCGGTTCTCGCCGCGGCCGGACTAACGGCCTCCGCACAGGTCGTCTTCACCGGCCAGTCGCAAGACCCCCAAGGATGGAAAACCGTCTGGTATGACCACTTCGACGGCACCACCCTCGACACAAACAACTGGAACATCGAACAGAACAGCGACGGCGGCGGCAACCAGGAGTTGCAGTACTACGGTCCCGAAGGCGTTTCTGTGCGCGACGGCAACCTTGTGCTGACAGCCACACGCGAGGCGCGCGGCGGCAAGCCGTTCACCTCGGGCCGCATCAACTCCAAGTCAAAAGTCTATTTCACCCATGGCAAGGTCGAGGCGCGCATCAAGATGCCCAAGACTGCACGCGGTCTGTGGCCAGCTTTCTGGATGATGGGCGAACGCGGCTCGTGGCCTGCCAACGGCGAGATCGACATCGTGGAGATGGGTCACAGCGATGGCTGGAACGGCAGCAACGACCCGGAGAACTATCTCAACGGCGCCTATCACTGGGGTACCGACTGGAACCACCATGCCCAGC
>CALJBF010000084.1 GCA_938027385.1 uncultured Porphyromonadaceae bacterium
TCGCCGAGCATGGCCACCGAACGCTCAGACACGCGCGAGCTGTTGTCGAGCAGCGTGCCGTCAAGGTCGCTTACATATAGGGTGTCTTTTCTCATTCCGACAAATTTAACATTTTCCGCCCCATTAATCATAATTATGCCTCTGGAAAATAACGAAAGTCTCGCGCAATTGTTGTAACTTTGAAACTTTATGAACAACCGGGGGCCACTCCGTGTGGTCAAGGCCGTGTGCAGCACCCGCGTGACGGCTCCCCCAACCACTGACAACAAGACTATGACATTTGAAGAACTTGGCGTCAACGAGCCGTTGCGCCGCGCCATAACCGACCTGGGATTCGAGCACCCGATGCCCGTACAGGAAAAAGTGATACCCCATCTGCTCGACGAGGATCGCGACGTCATCGCCCTGGCACAGACCGGCACCGGCAAGACCGCCGCGTTCGGCCTCCCTGTGATACAGCGCATCGACCCCTCCCTGCGCGCCCCCCAGGCGCTGATACTCGCCCCTACCCGCGAGCTCTGCCTGCAGATTGCATCAGACCTGGCCGACTTCAGCAAATATCTGCCCGACGTGAAGGTGCTGCCGGTCTACGGCGGCTCGTCGATCGAGAGCCAGATCCGCGCGCTGCGCGAGGGTGTGCAGATAATCGTGGCCACCCCGGGCCGACTGATCGACCTGATCAAGCGTCACGTCGTCGGGCTGGCCGAAGTGCGCACCGTGGTGCTCGACGAGGCCGACGAGATGCTCAACATGGGTTTCCTCGACTCGATCAACGAAATCCTTGAGAATGTGCCCGACGAGCGCAAGATGCTGCTGTTCTCGGCCACGATGCCCGACGAAATCGCCAAAATCGCCTCGCGCTACATGAACGACCCCGAGGAGATTGTGGTGGGCTCGCGCAACGAGGGTGCCGAGAACGTGCGCCACATCTACTATATGGTGAACGCGCGCGACAAGTACCTGGCGCTGAAACGCGTGGTCGACAACTCGCCGAACATCTACGCCATAGTCTTCTGCCGCACGCGGCGCGACACACAGGAGATTGCCGAGAACCTTATCCGCGACGGCTACAACGCCGAGGCCCTGCACGGCGACCTCTCGCAACAGCAGCGCGACATCGTGATGAAGAAATTCCGCGACCGCGTGACACGTCTGCTGGTGGCCACCGACGTGGCGGCCCGCGGCCTTGACGTCGACGACCTGACGCATGACATCAACTACGGCCTGCCCGAAGACACCGCCGTCTATACCCACCGCTCGGGCCGAACCGGCCGCGCCGGCAAAAACGGCGTATCGATCGCCATCATCCACTCGCGCGAGAAAGGGCGCCTGCGCGAGATCGAGCGCATAATCGGCAAGAAATTCGAGCGCAAGGAGGTGCCCACCCCCGAGCATATCATAGAGAAACAGCTCTTCAACCTGGCCGACCGCATCGAGCGCGCCGAGGTCGACGAGCAGGAACTGGGCAAGTATCTACCCGCCGTGCTGAAGAAACTCGGCTGGCTGTCGGGCGAGGATCTGGTGAAACGCATCCTCTCGCTCGAGTTCCACCGCCTGCTCGAATATTACAAGGACGCGCCCAAGATCGACTTCATCGACGAGAAACCGGCCCGCGACAAAAAAGATAAAGACAAAAAGACCCGCGAGCCGCGCAACGAGACCGACAAAGACCGCCGCACAGCATCAAAGGGGATGGCGCGCATATATGTCAACGCCGGCAAGCGCGACGGTTTCTTCGCCGGGAACCTCATAGAACTTCTGAACCGCAACATCGAGGGACCGCGCGTCGACGTGGGACGCATCGACCTGATGCCGTCGTACTCGCTCTTCGACGTGAAGAAAGCCGATGCCAAGCGCGTGGTGAACTCGATCCGCGGACTCGACTTCATGGGCAAACGGCTTTACAGCGAGATCGCCGAGGCCGACAAGGACTACGCCCAGGCGTCGACCCGCAAGTCAAAGGAGCGCAAGTTCGAGACCGGCGACTCAACCACCCCCTTCCGCAAGAAGGGGAAACGATTCAAGAAATAACCCCTACTCCATCCAGGATGAACAGACTCAGATTTCTCTCGCCCGCTGTCATTCTCATCCCCCTGCTTGCCGCTCTGGCGCCCCTGGCAGGACGTGCTGACGCAACTCAGGCCGAAGTCGACTCGCCCGCAGCACGGGCATTCGAGACAGCACCCACTTCGGTGTTTCCCTCGATTGACTCGCTGACGCGCCTCGACATGCTTGATTATTTCCGTGCCGGGGTGACCAAGCCGTCTAAGAATGCCTTCAACGGGCAGGCGCGCGTGACGGCACTGAGCGCGTCGCAGATAACCGTAGCGACCTCGGAGGTGGCCGAAAAGACCATGAGCCTGATTCCGCGCGGCAAGAACGACACCATAATAATGCTCATTACCACGGTGAAGACACCTGCCGAAGACTCGCAGGTGAAGTTTTACACACGCCGGTGGCAATCTCTCGACAAGGGGCTGTTCATGGTGCCCACGCTCGACCGGTGGCTTACCCCCGAGGGGGAGTCGAAACGCGAGACGCTTGAGGACGCCGTGCCCTACATGCTTGCGAAAATCACCTACGAGCCTGAAAAGCGGCGGCTCACGCTGGTAAACAATATCGGGGAATATCTGCCCGAGGAGGTAAAGGAGCTTGCCGGCAGCTCGCTGCGCGGTCAGCTTACTTTCTATTGGGACGGCCATAAAATGGTGGAGGAGAAATGACACAGACCAAAGCCATCCCTCTGCTTGAGATGCTTAACCTGGTGCGCGGTCTGGTGCAGCAGCCCCAGACCCAGAACGTGTGGGTGGTGGCCGAGGTGCAGGATGTGGCCTGCCGCGGCGGCCACTGCTACATGGAGATGCTCCAGAAAGATGACGGAGGGCGCCAGCTGGCCCGCGTGCGCGGGTGCATCTGGGCCAACGTGTATTCGCGTCTGGCGCATGAGTTTTATGCCGCCACAGGGCAGCAGTTCGCGTCGGGGCTGAAAGTGATGGCGCGGGTATCGGCCACGATGCACCCGGTGTTCGGGCTGTCGCTTGTGATCACGGCGCTGAACCCCGAATACACCATGGGAGACATGCTCAGACGCCGCGCCGAGATTCTGGCGCGGCTGACCCGCGAGGGGGTGATAGAGATGAACCGCCGTCTGCAATGGCCTCTGGTGCCACAGCGCATAGCGGTGATCTCGGCTCCGGGAGCCGCCGGCTACGGCGACTTCATGAACCAGCTCTATACCAACCCCAACCGCATTCGGTTCGTCACGAAACTCTTTCCCGCCACGATGCAGGGGGCGTCAGCCCCGCAGTCAATCATCGCGGCGCTCGACAGTGTGGCCGCCGAGGCCGACCTCTGGGACGGCGTGGTGATAATCCGCGGCGGCGGCGCCACATCAGACCTGCAGGCGTTCGAAGATTATGAGCTGGCGGCCAACGTGGCGCAGTTTCCCCTGCCGGTAGCCATAGGCATCGGCCACGAGCGCGACATCACCGTACTCGACTGGGTGGCCAACGCGCGCCTGAAAACCCCTACCGCCGTGGCCGAATGGCTTGTATCGCTCGGCGACAGCGTGCTTGAAACACTGAACCGCCTGGGCGCGCAGATACTCCAGTCGGCCACCGACCGCATAACCGGCGACCGTGAACAGCTCGCTCAGGCCGAAGGACTGCTCCCCCAGGTGGCCCGGAGTGCCCTTGAGCGTGCCAACGGCCGCCTTTTCGCCGCCACGAGCATGCTCACCGGCGTATCGGGGCGCCTGATACACCCGCAGCTCGAAAAGCTTACCATGACGGGGCGCGCCATCTCGGCGGCGATTGACAGCCTGCTGGCCCGGCACCGCCAGAGCCTCGACGCGTCAGAGAAACTGCTCGACGCGCTCTCGCCGATGGCCACACTGCGGCGCGGATACTCGATAACCCGCATAAACGGCCATGCCGTGACATCGGTGGAGGGGATCAAGCCCGGAACCGTTGTGGAAACCACCCTTGCCGACGGCACATTCACTTCAACCGTAAACAACAACTGACCCATACCCATGAAAGAGATAGCAGAAATGACCTACAGCGAGGCCATCACCGAACTCGAACAGATACTGCGCGCCATGCAGGGCGACCAGTGCGACATCGACAAGCTCGCGGGGCTGACGCGCCGCGCCACCCAGCTCATCGCCGAGTGCCGCAAACGCCTCACCGCCACCGACGAGGAACTGAGAAAAATCCTTGAGGGGCTGCAGTGAGGCAGGCCGAGACAGGGACGTGGGAGATGTAACTTATGTAACTTATGTGACGTATGTGGCTTATGTGAACAGAGCGCGCCGCCCGGACCGGGCGGCGCGCTCTGTTTTATGGGGGAGAAACAGGTGGTAT
>CALJBF010000085.1 GCA_938027385.1 uncultured Porphyromonadaceae bacterium
GGACAGGAGGCATAGCGTTTCGCCAGCGCTGTCTCGATCTTTTGCTCTTCGGGTGTTAGGGGTAAATAATTCCATTTACCGGTCATTTATGTTGTTTTTTTATTATCGGGTGGAGGGGGGAGAGAGATCGGTTGGCCGCCATGGCGGCAGATGATATAGCCAGGAGAGATGTCGGTATTAGCTGAAAGCCAGAAGTATAGCGGGTCGCTTCCGGGTAGGTGTCGGAGAGAGCCGGATGAGCCTTTTTCGCCACTATACGATTTCTTGCAAATATAGCCAATTTTTTTGAAAATTCCATAGGCTGTAAATGCATTTTTGAAACTCTTTAACAATACCGATCCCATTGCCGTCTTGAGGGACGCCACATCTTCACGTGCCGGGTCATGACCTCCGGTAATCATTGTAGGGTCACTGCATGCAACGACCGCGTGACTGGCATGGGTTAACCAGCGTGGCGGTCGCTGCATGCAGCGACCCTACAATGAATGCCGGAGGCTGACGGTAGCCTTTACAGGGCGCGTGTCAGTCTGCCGTGGTATCGGCGGTGACGATGGTGTCAGCCGGGGCGGATGCCTCGGTTGTCAGAGCCTCGTAGCGATCCTGAGCGTGGGCGGCGATCTCCATGTTGAGCTTGCCTATCTCGTCGGCCTGCGTGGGGTTGAGCTTGATGCCGAGCGACGCGAACGAGTCGGTCATGGCCTGGAAACGTACGATGTAGTCGGCATAGCTCTGCGGGGTTGAGATGGTATCGATTACGGCAGGCTGTGCCTGGAGCTGTGCCACATAGCGGTCATAGTCCTTGTGGCCGTCGCACGAACTGAATATGCAGAGGGCTGGAATGGCCATGAAGATATATGCTGTCTTTTTCATTGCTGTTGTTGGGTGTCAGGCTGTTTTTGCGGTTTTGCTGTCGTTCTCACGGATGAAGAGCACCGATATGGCGCCGAGCACGAGCGAGCATCCGGCGATTATCATCATCATGTACTGCGGGGCCAGGGCGTCGGGCTTGCCGATGACGGTGAGGATCCAGCCGCCGAGCAGGGCGCCCACAATCTGCGGGATGCAGATTGAGCAGTTGAACAGGCCAAGGTAGGCGCCGATGTTGCCCCCTTTGAGCGAGTTGGTGAGGATGGTGAAGGGCCATGCCAGCATTGCCGACCATGCGCACCCGATCAGGGCGAACGAGATGAAGAGCATGTACTGGTTGGTGAAGAGTCCGGCGGTGATGAAACCGGCGGCACCGAGCAGAAGGCTCAGGATGTATGAGAACTTGCGGCTGCGGAACTGGGGGAGCACTACGGCCCAGAGTACCGAACCGATGGCCTGCACGGCGAAGAGGATGCCCACCCAGTTGCCGGCGTCGTTATACTGTTCAGAACCGGCGTCGAGCACTACCGAGGTCTTGAATTCGGCCTGCGAGGGATCGGCGAGGGTTACATCCTTCACGCCGTCTATGAAGAGCTTGCCGGTGTTGGGGTCGTGGGTGTAGATGTCGGCGAGCATCAGTTTCGTGGGACCCGACATGCGGCTCAGATAGCCTGTGAGTTCGAACGAGGCCACGCCGTCGAGCGGCTTGCCGTCGACAATCAGCGTGGCGCCTTTGGCGTCGACCTTGGTGTCGAGGGGCACGGTGTTCGAGCCGTTGTCGATAATCTTCTCGGTGACAGGGATGCCCAGGGTGGGGAATGTCACGGCCAGGTCACCCTCGCCGGCTTTCACGTCGGGGCAGTCGTAACGCACGATGCTCACGTTGCGGGCGGCGACGTAGCTGTCGTCGGCGATGATGCCCGATGCGAGTTCGCGGCCATGGTCTACAATCACGGCCGAGTCGGCGGTGAGGATATATTTTGCGGTGTATTCTTCGGCGGGTTTGCCGTCTTTCATCTGAACGATGCCGTGAATGGTCGTGGTTTCGGGACAGTCAAAGGCGTTTTTGGCAATGGTGCCGTTAGTGTAGGTCCACATGAACAGGAACGCGAACCAGCAGAAGAACTGCACCAGGCCTACGGTCCAGAATGTCGAGGGTGCGTTGACCAGCAGTTTGAACAGGTTGGTTTTCTCTTGCTTGCCGTCGGCGGCGGTCTGTGCCCCGCCGTTGTATTCGGCATAGAGCTGGGGCGGCCACTCCTTGATTTTGCAGAGCGAGTAAATCACGCATGCCAGCAGGATGGCGGCGCCGGCGTAGAACGAGAATACCACGGTCTGCGGAATCACGCCTGCGGCGGCGGTGTTGCGGAAACCAATCCATGTAAGCAGGAAGGGGAACACATAACCCACGATAGAACCGGCGTTGCAGAGGAAACTCTGTATGGAGTATGCGAGGCCTTTCTGTTTCTCGTTCACCATGTCGCCCACGAGCATCTTGAACGGCTGCATGGCCATGTTGATCGAGGTGTCGAGCAGCATCAGGGCCACCAGGCCGATGATGATGGCCGACGATACGGCCAGCCCGAAACTGCCGGCGTTGGGCAGCAGGCACATCACGGCCACTGCCACGGCGGCGCCGATGACGAGATAGGGGAGACGGCGCCCGATGCGTGTCCAGGTGCGGTCAGAGGCGGTGCCTACGATAGGCTGCACCACCAGACCCATCAGCGGCGGTAGGATCCAGAAATAACTTAAATCGTGAGGGTCGGCGCCCAGTGTGGCGAAGATACGGCTCACATTGGCGCTCTGCAGGGCATAGGCAATCTGCACTCCGAAGAATCCGAAGCTCAGGTTCCATAGTTTCCAAAAGCCCAGGTCGGGTTTAGTTTTCATGATCAAGCGGTTAAGATGAAGTTCGCTTAAGCGATTCGTAAGTAAGATATTATTCCGTTTGTGTGTGGAGCGAGGGGGAGAGAGGGAGAGTAGAGGGAGTTGAGAGGAATGAGGGAGCTGAGAGGGTTGAGGGTGTCGGGGTCGGTGACTCCCGGCGTTATTTGTGCGACGGCTCGGGAACCGGAGGCATGCCGGTGCCGGTATCGTCGACAAGCCGGTAGAGCCATGCCACCTCGTCGGCCCAGATGGCCTCGTCTGGGGTCTCGAGAATCACGGGTATATCGTCGACCCGGGGGTCTCGCATCAGCATCTCGAAGAACTTGACACCCAGGGCGCCCCGGCCTATCGGGGCATGACGGTCGACACGTGAGCCCACACCTTTTTTCGAGTCATTGAGGTGGATGCCGCGCAGGTATCCGGCGCCGATCACTCGGTCGAAATCGTCCCATGTGGCTTTGTACCCTTCGGGAGTGGAAAGGTCATAGCCGGCGGCGAAAGTGTGGCAGGTGTCTATGCACACGCCCACACGGCTCTTGTCTTCGATGCGGTCGATTATCTCGGCGATATGCTCGAAACGGAATCCGAGGTTGGTACCCTGTCCGGCTGTCGATTCAATGACGGCAGTTACGCCCGTGGTCTTGTCGAGTGCAGTATTCAGCGAATCGGCGATTTTTGCCAGACATTCCTGCTCGCTGATTTCGTTGAGGTGCGAGCCGGGGTGAAAGTTGAGCATCGTAAGGCCGAGCTGTTCGCAACGGTGAATCTCGTCAAGGAAGGCATCCATCGACATCCGGTGTTTCTCAGGGTCGGGCGAACCGAGGTTGATGAGGAAACTGTCGTGCGGCAGTATCACCCGGGGGTTGAAACCGAGGCGGGCGCAGTTCTCGCGGAAAAGCTCGGCCTGCCCGTCGGTTATAGGCGCCGAGCGCCACCGCGACGGGTTACGGGTGAACAGTGCGAATGCTTTCATGCCCATTGACGCGGCGATGACCGGTGTGCCCGCTACACCGCCTGTGGCAGGGACATGTGCCCCGATATACTTCATTGATGCGTAAGTAAAATTGTTGCGAAAAATTATACAGAGAGATATTTACCACAAAGATACAAAGTAGTTTGCAAATATCGCCAATTTAACACTAAAAAATTATCGGCAAATGCTCGTGACGATTGGTTTTAAACCGTCGGTCGTGTCAGGAAGGTGGTTTCTGCGGCTGTTTTCCATGCTGTCCCATAAACAAAAAAGCTGTACTCACCGGTACAGCTTTTTTTATTTCAATCCGGTAACCGCACTCAGAGCAGACGGTGTTTGCGGTCTTTGTCGGCACGCTCTATCTTTTTGATGCGGTGATGGATGCGGTCGAGTTCGTGAACTGCCATTACAGCGGTGGCAAGAGTGGCGGCCTGAAGCACGATTTTTGCTATGCCAAGCACGACATGCATGCGGCGGTGGCGTCTGATAGTTTCCATAGTTGTGGTTATTTTGGTTATGGGTTCGGTATGTTTCTTTTAGCAAAGAACATGTGAAAGGGGCTTTTGTATCGCTGTCGCATCAAAAAAAACGCGCAACGGGGCAATTTTGGGTAAAAATTGACTAATTTTGCATCGCATGAATCCCATAGACAAGAAAATATACGGGCTGATAGGTTTCCCGCTGACCCACTCGTTCTCGAAAGACTTCTTCAACCGCAAGTTCCGGGCCGAGAACATCAATGCCGAGTATGTCAATTTTGAGATACCCGACATCGGTGATTTCATGGAGGTCATCGCCGAGCACCCGAACCTGTCGGGCATGAATGTCACTATCCCCTACAAGGAGCAGGTGATACCCTATCTTGACGACCTTGACCCTGTGGCGCGACGCATCGGGGCGGTTAACGTCATAAAGTTCATCGGTTCGCCGGCAGCCAATGATTTCAGAATGGTGGGCTACAACAGTGATGTCGTGGGTTTCACCGACTCGATAAGGCCCATGCTGAAACCATGTCACCGCAAGGCGCTTGTGCTCGGCACGGGTGGCGCCTCGAAGGCGGTGGCCGTTGGCCTGGAGTCTCTGGGACTGGAGGTGCAGTTCGTCTCGCGCACGAAACGCCCGGGCGTAATCACTTACAGTGAGGTCACCCCCGAGGTACTTGACGCCCACAAGGTAATCGTGAACACCACGCCGCTGGGGATGTACCCGCATGTCGACGAATGTCCGGCGTTGCCCTACGAGACCATGAACCATGATTTTCTCTGTTACGACCTGCTCTACAACCCCGAGCGCACGCTTTTCATGAAACGCGCCGCCGAATATGGCGCAGAAGTGAAAAACGGCCTTGAAATGCTTTTGCTGCAGGCGTTTGTCTCGTGGGAGATCTGGCAGAAACCCGCATAAGCCACATAAGTTACATAAGTTACATAAGTCACATACGTTACATAAATTCCCCCGAATGAAAGATCTTGCCAAGTGGGTCTATATTGTTGTGGCCCTTATTATAGTATTCCCCATGCAGTATGTCACCGGCGGTGAGTTCATCTCGCCTGCGGTAGCGCTGTTCCTCGGACTGGTGTTCGCTCTGATTTTTCCGATGCCATACGCCAAATTCAATAAAAAAGCGTCGAAATATCTGCTGCAGGCCTCGGTTGTAGGTCTCGGTTTCGGCATGAATGTCACCGAGGCGCTCAAGAGCGGTGCCGAGGGTATGATGTTCACGGTCGTGTCAGTTATAGGCGTGATGTGTTTCGGAGTGCTCATCGGCTACTGGATGCATATCGCGCGCAAGACCACCTATCTTATTTCGTCGGGAACGGCGATATGCGGCGGCAGCGCCATCGCGGCAGTCGGCCCGGTACTCAAGGCCAATGACAACGAGATGGCCGTATCGCTGGGTGTGATCTTCATCCTCAACGCTATCGCGCTGTTCATCTTCCCGCCGATCGGACATTATTTCAACATGTCTGACGCACAGTTCGGCACATGGGCCGCCATCGCCATACACGATACCTCGTCGGTCGTAGGTGCCGGCGACGCTTACAGCGCCGAGGCATGTCAGATTGCCACGCTGATCAAGTGTACACGCGCCCTGTGGATCATTCCCCTGGCGTTCGTGACAATGTTCATCTTCCGCGACAAGGATGCCAAGGGTGTCTCTATCCCCTGGTTCATATTCCTGTTCGTGCTGGCCATGATAATCAACACATACTGCGGGCTGCCCGAGGCGCTTACGTCGACCATAGTAGTGATTGCCAAGAAACTGCTCGTTGTCACGCTGTTCTTTATCGGTGCGGGTCTTTCGATCGCCACGGTCAAGAAAGTGGGCGTGGCACCGTTGCTGCTTGCCATCGTGCTCTGGATCATCATCGGTGTTTCGAGTTTCTTCGTGGTGATGAACACGATAGCGTGACGACTCATCCCGACATCGGCCAGCGCCGGTTGCCGGTGGCGCCTTTGTTGCCGGTTGCCGCAGGGTTTGCGGCCGGAATTGCGTCGGGAGCCTTATATGACGGATATATATGGTGGCTGGCGGGAGCTTTCACGCTCCTGTCGGCCATCTTTGCGTTTTGCGGGCGCAGATGGCTAATGGCGCTGATGCTGTCGGCACTCCCCGGGCTGTTGGCGGGTTACACCGCGCGCCCGCAGAGGGTAGGGGTTACGGAGCTGAATCAGGCGCATGCGGTGTATCGCGGGGTTGTGGACTCCGAGACACGCTCGCCGTCTACCCAGCGGCTTTTTCTTACTGTTGATTCAGTCGGTACCCGTGGTGTAAAGCCTTTCCGGGTAATGCTGACGGTTTCCGACCCGGCGAAGGTGATTGTGGCGGGCGATAGGGTATGTTTCACCGCACTGCTTGCCGCGCCGACCGGATACAATGCCGGTATGGACTACGATGGAGCCGACCGCCGGCTTTTCCAACAGCGGGTGTCGGCCGTCGGACGGCTTTCGGGCACGGCGCATATCGCCGTGACGGGGCATACTGGCGGTATCGGTGTCAGGATGGAGCGATGGCGCAACCGCATCGGCGACGCGCTGGCATACAGCGGCCTGCGCCCCGAGACGGCCGGTTTCCTTCAGGCCGTGCTGATGGGTGAGCGTAGTTATGTCAGCCCGGAAACGCGCGAGGCTTTCTCGCGCACTGGGGTGGCTCATGTGCTGGCGCTGAGCGGCACCCACCTGGCGGTGATTGCGCTGATGATGTCGGTCATATTCTTCCCGCTAAGACTGATGGGGCGCCGCCGATGGGAGTGGATGGCGACTCTGGCTGCTCTATGGGGGTATGCGTTGCTGACGGGGCTGTCGCCGTCGGTAACGCGGGCCGTGATCATGGTATCGTTCGTACTTGTGGCGCAGACGCGCCGTTGGCAGACCTCGCCGCTGAACTCGTTGTGCGCGGCGGCGTTGCTGATATTGGTGTTCAGGCCGTTTGACCTCTTTGCGGTGAGTTTCCAGCTGTCGTTCGCGGCAGTGGCGTCGCTGCTGATGTTCGCCGAGGTGCTGACTGTGGATACCCGACGCGCATGGCTCAGGACGCTCTCGAAGTGGGTGGGGGTGTCGGTTGCCGCCGTTGCCGGTACGGCGCCGCTTGCGGCGTGGTATTTCCACACTTTTCCGGTGGCGTTCCTGCTGACCAATATCCCGGCCGCACTGCTGTTGCCGCCGATAATGGCGGGTGGTGTGCTGGTGCTGGGTCTTGCCTCAGCCGGGATTCCGTGCGGCGCCGTGGTGTGGCTCACCGACACATTATATAATATAATGATGCGGGTGGTCGACGCGGTGGCGTCGTTGCCCGGTGCGGCTGTCGGCATCGGTGATTTCTCGGCGGTGTGGCTTGTGGCGGTATATGTCGGCCTCGGGCTGTTGTGGTGGGGATGGTCGCGTCGCCTGAAACTGTCTGTGGCCGCCGGGTGCGTCATGATTGCCGTGTCTGTGACGGCGACGGCGCTGTCGGGCAACCGGTATGAGTGCGAAGGTGTCATCACCCTGCGGTCTGACAAAGCCGTGGGTGTTGCGGTATGCCGGGGTGACTCGGTGATAGTGTTTACTGACGCCAAGGCGCCCGGTCTGAGGCGTCAGATCTCGCGTGAGACGTGGCAGGCGCTGTCGCGTCGCCGCCTCGACGACAAATATGCCGGAAAGGCGCGTTTCGCCTCCCCGATACTTGACACTGTGGCGATGTCACCCGACGGCAGCCGCTGGCACATCGGCGGCAAGACCTACATAATTGCCGGAAAAGACAGTGTGGCATCTCCTCCTGAGAATTGTGATTACCTGGTGCTGACACGCGGTTTCCGTGGCGATGCCGTGGGGGTGGCGACGAGGTGCCGTCCCGATACCGTGATTGTGTCGCCTACACTTACCCCGGCAAAGGCGCTCGTCATGGTCCGGAGTCTCCGCGCCGCCTCAGTCCCAACCAAAATCCGCCATTAAAAATAGCAGTTGTAATTTTATGCCCGTTTAGGGGCTTGTTTATGTGTTTTATAATTTTTTTGCCGGATTAAGGAATATTTAGTAAATTTGCACGTCCCAAACTTATCAGAGGAAAGGACATATTATTCTATTGGCTAAGATTAATCAATCACATAAATTATCTTTTATTTATTGATTTCTTTTCGTAATTATATGAAAACCAACTTATTACCCCCCCCTATTCCTGGCGCGCCAGCGCTGTGGGACGGTTGCTTGCCACGGGGCTGACTATCCTCGCAGGCGCCCTGTCGATAGCGGCACAGACTATCACGGGTGAGCAGAAAGTCATCTATTCGGTCATCGACCCCGAGGCTAAGACTGTGCAGGTTTCAATCGACAACCGGTCGATGCACCGCGATGACAATTCGGCAATCACTATCCCTGAGACCGTAACTTACGAGGGCACATCCTATACCGTAGTGGGCATAGCCCAGGGCGCGTTTGCCGATACCAAAATATCAGGCCTTGATATTCAGGCCCCGATAGCGGAAATTCCCGCCGACGCTTTCAGCGGTTGTGTCGGGCTGTCATCAGTCACAATGCCCGAAACTCTCACCTCAATCGGCGAAAACGCATTCAAGGGTTGCTTGAACCTCACGGCTCCGTCATTCCCCGCGGCGTTGACCACGGTAGGCGCAAGCGCTTTCGAGGGGTGCTCGTCGCTGGGTAAGCTGACGCTGCCGGTGGCGGCCGCTCTCGGCGAAAGGGCTTTTGCCGGCGCCGACATCTCATGTGTCATATTTCCCGCTTCCGCAGTGACAATGGGTGCGGGGCTGTTTGAGGGTGTGACATCGCTCACATCGGTAAGCATGCCATCGTGGACAGTAACAGTGGCCGCCAATATGTTCAACGGCTGTCCTGACCTGACTGCCGTTGACTTCTCGGGTGTGACCGCGCAGAATATGTCGGTCGGCGAAGGCGCCTTCCGTGGCTGTGAAAAACTTGCGTCGGTCACATTCCCCGCTAAAATCAGCAGTATAGGTTCTAATGCCTTCAGGGAATGTACATCCCTCACTGGCATCTCGTTGCCGCAGATGTCGACTCTCGGCACCGGCGCGTTCCGTCAGTCCGGCATAAGGAAGATGGACAAGACAGACTGGCCCGCGACGGCAATCAGGAACATTGACCCATGGATATTTGCTGAGACGCCTATAGAATCCATGGTCATTCCCGAGTGGATGACAAGGGTTCCCGAAGCTCTCTGCCACAATTGTGTCTCCCTGGCTTCGGTCACTATCCCCGAAGGTGTTACGATCATAGCACAGTGGGCTTTCGGCCATCATCCGATTCATGAAGATGACCCCACTCCGATTAATAATGTGCTTACAAATCTTGTCCTTCCTAAAACGCTCAAAAGACTTTACAACTATGCTTTTGAAAACAATGTCGGTCTGACAGACGTCACATTCCATGAAGGTATTGAGCTTTTTCAGGAAGGCTGTTTCATCGGATGCCGTCTTAAGAATATTGTGATTCCGTCGACGGTAAAAGAACTTGGTTATGCCTCATTCTGTGGTAATGGGGCAGAGACAATCACCCTTCCCGAAACACTATCTGACGGACGTGAATCCATACAGTTCGGCACTATGGTTTTTGCCGGAAACAAAATTGAGGAATTCACATTCCCATCATGGCTCACAGATATTCCGGCAGCAATTTTCCAGGAGTGCCAGGATCTCAAT
>CALJBF010000086.1 GCA_938027385.1 uncultured Porphyromonadaceae bacterium
CAACCCAGGTCGATATTGCCACCGGTGAGCCAGGTTGTGGTTTGATATAGAAATTACTACATTTACAACAGCGTAAAGCGATAAAGCGGTCGCGCAGTGTTGTGGTTTGATATAGAAATTCCTACTTTTACAATCAAGAAGGTCTTTTACAAGACATTCAGGAGTTGTGGTTTGATATAGAAGTTACTACCTTTATAATCATTACATCTACAACCGCAGAGAACGGAATATGATATTATTGGTGTACGGAAATTTTACAAAACTTATGTACGAAGAGGATATTGCAAAACTTGATTCACGTCTAAAATGCAGAGGCCTCACTTTCGATATTCAGCTGGTCCTCAATAATATGTTCAACCAGATGAAAGGGGTATCCCTACAATTCGATGAGTTTTACAACACCATCTTCGCGTTAGCGACAGCAATTACCGACCTTATTATATTTACCGGCCACCAATAATATCCCGATTATTATAATACGATATGCCGGTGATTATCTGACATGGAGGCGGGTGGAGCCGACGAGGTAGAAACCGGGAGGGAGGTCGGCGACAACGGTGAGGCCTTCGGCGAACCGGACGGTGCGGATATGGCGCCCGTCGATGCAGTACACGGTAAGAGTGCCGGGGTCATCGGCCTCTACTGTAAAGCCTCCGGGGCTGTTTCTGAGGGCGAATTCTGGTGTTTCAGACAGCTCGGGAGTTTCCAGGCCGGAACTCTTGACCTGCATGCCGATGATGCGTGAATATATCGACTCGGTGCCTTTGTACGATACGGCTTTCATGCGGTATTCCATGAATCCGCCGACAACATCCCTGTCAGCGAAATATGTGGTGCGTGCCATGCGGTATCCGTCTCCGGGGGTGATAAAGGCTATCTCCTCCCACTCGCCCGAGTTTATGCGACGCTCGACCTTGTAACCCACGGCAGTCTCGCCGTTATGGTCATAGAAATCAATGCGCACGCGGGAGCTGTTGGCGCGTATGCCGATGATTCGCGGCGGGGCGATTTTCCACTCATGCACATGTTCGGTGGCACGGTTGAACGCGGGGCGCGAGTTGAATTCGGCAAACACGCGGCCGGCCGGCGTGAGCTTGTTGTCGATAACCACCGAACGGGCGTCTTCCACCCAGTTGTAGAAGGCGTGCCGCTCAAGCCATTCGCATTTATCAAAGGCATCGAGCGCTTTGCCGAGCCATTCGGCCTGCACGGCCGAGTTGGCCTGGGTGTGCGGGCGGTCAACCTCGGTGGTGTTGCCGTTCTCGTCATATATGATATTGAAGTCGGCGTCGCGTTTCGGCCCACGGGGGTCGGGCCACCTTTCGTTGGTCCAGTTGGCGCCGTTGTTCCATTCGGTAATCCACATGGGGCGCCCTCCGTAAGTATTACGGCACAGGTCGGCTATAGTCTGAGCCAGCCTGTAGGGGTCCTGCGAGTTCCAGTACATATGTGTGGCCACAAAGTCGACACGGTAGTTGAGCGAGTCGGCTTTTTCAAGGAATTCCGTCAGCCACTGCTTGTTGATGCAGTCGGGCGCAGGTGACCCCACGCGCAGACCCGACTTCATGTATTCGGGCCACATGTCTATGGCCACTTCAGTGCCGAGGTCTGACTGGTCGGCGTGGTCCGGCTCGTTGAATCCGAGGAGACCGGATGTATCAGTGCGTGAATTGATATTCTCCCAGCTGTCCCACCATTTGTTGTGGCGCATGGGCACATATTCGCAGTCCATATCACTCGTGGCGCCCGCACCCCAGTCATAGAACCACGATGAACGGGTCAGCTGCCACACGTCGCCGCCCGAAATGCCGCGCTTGCCCACCCAGTCATGGCGGCTCACGCGCACGAACGACACGAAGTCAAGCCCTTCGGGCATTTCGTCCACCACAAGATCCTCATCATCGGCTATAAATACGCGCGAGAAACCGGTGCCGTCGGCATTATTCGCCAGCGTACACATGAATCCGCGTTTCAGCCTGAACGACCGCACATTGTTGTCGAACTCCCCGAGTTCCTCCTCCGGAAGATACGATTTTTCCCCCTGCAGTTCACCGCGATAATAGCGGTCGCGGTTCAGGACTTTGGCCGTGCCACGGCATGAGGGTTCGGTGTAGACGGTCAGCGGGTCGGTCCAGCCGTCGGCTATGACTATCGCACCGTTTCCGTATATCGAAAGCCGGTCACGTGCGGCATCGAAAGCCCGGCCGTTTATGGTGATATCGGCGGTATTCACTTCCGAACAGAGCTTACCCTCGAAAATATAGGAGTCGCCCGGTCCCGTCAGCTGTATGCTCCGGGCATTCGCGACGGCGACAGCAGAAATCATCGCAAGAATAACTATGCGCATCGGTTGTTTCATGGTTATAGGTTTCAAATCAGGTATACAAAGATACGAACATACCAAATCACTCTGAATATGTGAAATCTGAAATGAGGAGGTTCGCCCGCTCTCTGACGAATTACCCCCGATGTTTTACGGATTACCCCCCGCCACGTGCCCTATCCTGCGGCAGAGATATTCTTAACACAGGCGGTTTAATCGGTATTTTTTGCCGCCTCTGCCCCCTTATCGGCAATACGAATGTTAAATATGTCGGCAGAAAATGGGGGCATGGTTGTGAATACCGGATAAAATGCCTAAATTTGCAAAGACATTAAGCGAAAAGGCCGGCAGCATCACCGGGCAGGTCTTTTTCACATCATGGAAACGGAGCGGTGCTCGAGTGGCTGAAGAGGCACGCCTGGAAAGCGTGTAAACGGCAAAACCGTTTCCCGAGTTCGAATCTCGGTCGCTCCGCAAAATCAAAATCCCGCAAGCAGAATTGCCTGCGGGATTTTTTGCCATATCGAATGACTAAACCCACGTTATACATAATTGCAGGATGCAACGGAGCCGGAAAGACTACGGCTTCCTATTCCGTATTACCTGATTTGTTGGAGTGTCGGGAATTTGTCAACGCAGATGAGATTGCCAAAGGCCTTTCCCCTTTCAATCCTGAATCGGTGGCTATAGAAGCCGGAAAGCTGATGCTTCAACGAATAAATTTACTTTTAAGTAAAGGAAAGACTTTTGCAATTGAAACTACCCTTGCGACCAGAAGCTATGCCTCTTTAGTCAGCCGGGCACATGGGCAAGGTTATAATGTTGTGCTTTTGTTCTTTTGGCTTCCTTCACCTGAGATGGCTGTTGCTCGTGTGGCAAAACGAGTCAGCGAAGGGGGCCATAATATCCCGACCGAAACAATCTACCGCCGTTATTGGTTAGGATTACAAAACTTCTTCAATATCTTCACACCAATTGTGGATAGCTGGATGTTTTTCGATAATGAGAATAAATCACATTTAATTGCCAGTAGCAATGCAATTGTGGATTCAGAACAATTTTCTAAAATCAAAGAATCATGTCAGAACAGGAAAAAATAGAATTATTTGATAAAATATCGAACGGATTGAAACAATCATACGAGGCATTGCTTAGACGCAAGGCGGCTCTCGGGCAGGATATGGTGATAGCAGATGCCAACGGCCAACCGGTTGTTGTGGCCGCCGCCGATTTGCTCGCCAAAAGTGATGGCAAAAAATAATTTCAACGGGATACTTCAGAGGGGGCATTGCAGTCTCACGAATAATTTATATCTTAGCGGCGTAAAGCCACTTGAGCAGTGAGATTCAACATCTTTCATGGCTTTTAGCTGAAGATGCACGCCAAACTGCCGTAAACATATAGATGACACAAACGTTTCCCGATTCCGAATCCCGGCTGTTTCACAAACATGCTTTAATCCGGCAAATGTAGTTGTCTTCGTATTTACAAAAGCATTCAACATCCTGATTATGATAAGCGAAAAAATTTCTGAACTGTTACCGATTATTCGGAGATATTTTCAGGATAAACCTGTCTTGAAAGCGTGGCTGTTTGGATCATGCTCGCGCGGAGAGGAAACTCCGGAAAGTGACATAGACATTCTTGTGGATTATGACAATTCCCATGGAACAGTATCTCTCCTTAAAATGGGGGGCATGCTCATGGATCTTTCGGATATTGCCGGACGAAGAGTCGACCTTGTCGACAATAAAGGGCTTAAGGCATTTTCCAGAAAAAGCGTTGAAAATGATAGAATTCTGATTTATGAGAGAGCCGATTAAAGACAGAGGACGCATAGAGCACATGCTTGAGATGGCACAAAATCTGCCGGTTACAATACTCCCTATTTATAGTGCAGTGGAGTTATGGGGATGATTGAATTCGGATCTCGCGAGGAGATAAGGGCACTTTATGACAGACCGGCCAACCGCCGGTTAAGGCGTATGGCAGTGGGCGCGATTTCAGTTTCGGCGCTCATTCTGTTTTCGATATTAGCCGGAGGCGACAACCTTTCGCACAAGAGCGTGCTTATCTTGAAGGGATGCGCCGGCGCAGGGGCACTGGTATTCATCGTACTGTACGGGTGGCTTATGTATCGCGTAAACAGGGCGAAACAGGCCCGCGACTGTTGAAGAGGCTGTTGCAGAACCTCAAACCGTGCGTCCCTATAGTTTGAGGTTCTGCAACACCCTCGGAGAGGGGAACGGCCGCGGGCGAAGGTTATTTCTCGCGGATTTTGAGCATGTACTGCTTGGGGGGCATCTGCATCTTGCGCTTGAAGGTCTCGCGGAAGGTCTTCACGTCGCGGAACCCGCACATCTCGGCCACAGCCTGCACGTTGGTTATGCCGTCGCGGAATAGTTGCACGGCCTTGTAGATGCGGTATTCGTTGATGAAGTCGATTATCGACATGCCGGTCATGCTCTTGATTTTCTTGTATAGCGCCGAATGGCTCATCGACAGACGCTGCGACAGCATGGTTATGCCGAACTCCTCGTCGGTCATGCACTCGTTGATTATACGGCGGCATTCAAGCAGGAATTTCTGCTCCTCGCGGTTGTAGTTTCCGGCTGATGCGGCAGATATGGCGGCTGTGTCACCACCCTGGTCGAACAGACGTTCCACCTGCTTGACAAGCACCTTGATGGGTATGGGTTTGGTCAGGTAGGCATCTGCGCCCTCGTCAAAGGCGGTGAGCATGTCGTTCTCAGAGGTCAGGGCCGAGAACACCACAACCTTTATGTCGCGTGTGCGCTTGTCGGCCTTGAGGGCCTTCAGCAGCTGATGGCCGTCATAATCAGGCATCATCAGGTCGGTGACCACCACATCGAATCCGCCCTGACAGGCAAGCTCGAATGCCTCGCGGGCATCAGACATCTCGGTCACGCGGTAATTCTCACCGAAGGCTTTTGCTACAACCGAAAGCACGTCGGGATTGTCGTCGATCAGCAGAATCGAGCGTGTGGCCGTGGGGTCGGAGATGCGGACGCCGGCCTCTTCCTGACTTTCGGGCATCAATAGTGCCGGCTTGCGCATCTCGCTACTAATGTCCTGAAAATCAATAGGGGGGGATAAGGTTTCGGTTTGTTTTTTCGGCAATGTGACGGTGAAACGTGACCCTTCGTTGACCTTACTGTCGACGGTAATGGTGCCGTGATGCAGTTCCACAAGTTCTTTCACAAACGACAGCCCTATGCCGTCGCCGCTACTCACCTTCTGGCCGCGCTCGGTGCGCACGAACGGCTCGAAGATGGTGGTCTGCAGCTTGTCGACGATGCCTATGCCGTTGTCGGTCACGCTTATCTCGATGGTATCGTCGTTCTCCTTGAGATCGAGCGACACCGTGCCCCCCTTGCGGGTATACTTGTAGGCGTTCGAGATGAGGTTGGTGACGATAAGCTCAAGCTTGTCGGGGTCGACCTCGGCCTCTACGGGAGGATCTGAATAGCTGAAATCGAACGCGAGCGATTTCTGGCGGCATAGTTGCTCGTAGTCGGCGGCAAGCTCGCCGAGGAGTGCCTGCACGTCGATGCGGCGTGCGTTGAGCCTCAGATGGCCGGTATCAGTCTTGCGGAAGTCGATAATATGGCTTATGAGCTTGTTCAGCTTGGCCGAGTTGAGGTATATGCCGCCGAGGTTGCTCACCGGCACAGACTGGCGCCCCGAGTCATACATCTCCTCGATCTGCGCTGATATGAGGAAACAGGGGGTGCGCAGCTCGTGCGTGATGTTGGCATAGAAATCAAGTTTTGCCTCGTTGAGGCGGCTGGCCGAGTCGCGTTCCACCTCGGCGATATGTATCTTCTCGCGGTTTTTTATGAACTTGTGCCAGATCAGACCTATGGCCACCAGCACAGCGGCGATCAGCAGTATCCATACCACAATCATCCCCGGGGTGGCGTACCACGGAGCCTTGACCCTGACGGTGAGGGTGGCCGGCGTGCTCCAGCTGCCGTCGGGCATCGTATGCCTGACCATGAGCCTGTATTTCCCCGAGGGCACATAAGTGTAAGTGGCCGAGCGTGTTTCGGTGACATCGCGCCAGCCGTCTTCAAACCCTTCGAGACGGCACTCGAACTTCAGCTGCCCCGGATTGGTCATCTCCGGAACGGTGAAGTTTATCTTGAAGAAATTCTGGTCGTTGTCGAGCACGACAGCGGTGTCGCCGGTGCTGAAGAGCGGTATGCTCGTGCCGCCGTTGCTGAACACCTCAAGCCCTGTAAACACTATGGGCGACAGCCTGCGGTTCTCGACCGTCTGGTCAAGAGGATAGCGCAACAGGCCGGAAGTAGTGCCGAAATATGCCGTGGCGCTGTCTTTGGCCGATGCGTTGAAAGTGAACATCATCGGCATACGGCCGTCATTGAGCGGTATGATCACATCTTTCTCGCGTATGTACTTCAGCAGTCCGCGGCTGGTGCCTATGAGCAGGTTGCCGTCGCTGTCCTCCACCATAGAGAGCACCTGTATGAGGGTTCCGTCGGCGCCGTGGGGATATACCCTCTCGATTCGGCCCGCAGCCAGGTCGATGCGGCACAGCATGCGGTTGTCGATGTCGACCCACGCGCGGTGGCTCGAGTCGATGAACACAAACGGCGCCTTGCGTCCCGGCAAAGTAATGCCACCTTTCGAGGGGGTATCGCTGTGACGGAGGGTAAGCGCACGGCGGCGTCGGTCGACCTGAAGTATTCCGTTCCAGCGGGTCGACGCAAGCACGGTGTTTCCGTCAATGGCAATAGAGAGCACATCAGACTGCTGCGTGCCGGGAATTACCTTGAACTCATGTGTGCGCGTGTCGAATACGCTCAGCGAATTTCCGCCCACCCATAGGTTACCCTCGCCGTCATCCATTATCGCCCACAGCTTGTTGCCCGGCTCGATGTCGCGCGGAGCCTTGAACGTGTGGAACACACCGGCAGCAGGCTCGCACTCCACCAGCCCGGTGCCGTAGACTGCGGCCCAGAGTTTCTGCCCGTCCTTCACGAGCGACACCACATTGTCAGCGGGCAGCTGTGAGTTGCCGCTGTTGTAGTGCGAATGCGTGCCAGAGACCATGTCGAGCACTTCGATACCGCCCCCGTCGAGGCCAAGCCACAGCCTGTCGCCGTCGGGAATCACGGCCGTGACGATGTCGTAGCTGAGGCGCCCCGAATGCTTGTCCATGACGCTGTAGGCGTTGAGGTTGTGCGAGAGCATGAAAACGCCGTGACGGTAACTGCCGATCCAGAGATTGTGGTTGCTGTCGACGTACACCTTATATATGGCATCGCATGGCAGCGACGAGTTGTCGGGGGTGAAACGTGTCATCCGGTCACCCTCCCTTACGAACATGCCGTTGCCGTCGGTACCGTAATACCGCGTGTTGCCGTCAGCGGCCACACTCATCAGATTGGAATATTCCGGAGCGGGCTCACCGGAAGTCAGGCGTCCGTTGCCGTCGATATTGAACTCCTGTGTGGCCGACCCCACGCCGGCGCCGACAGTCACCGTCATTGCCTGACGGTCGAAAAAGATATTCAGATTCGGATCGTAATTGAAGTTCAGCGGATTATGGTATAGCTCGCTCTCGCCGTTGGCGGCAAGCAGTGTCACGCCGTCGTTAGAGAGGGCCAGAAGCCGCCCGGCGGTGAAACCTGTCAGGTCGGCATACCTGCGTGTACTCGGTTTCGGCAGCAGGCGGAACACAGCCCGCGTGCCGTCAGGCGCCGAACGGGCGCCATCAAGACGCATCAGGTCGCCGTTCACCGTAAGGGCGAACACATCCTCGGCGTGGCATAGAATATGGCTCACCCTCATGTCGAGCAGAACCTCGTCATCAGTACCATTTGCTCCATAATAATATGCGGGATAGAAACTGCCGTCCTGATGCCTGAAGAAATCAAGACCTGTGTCACTGCCCACCCAGAGTCCCCCTTTGCCGGGGCGCACGCACCTTACCATGTCGCTCAGCGGATTGCTGTCGTTCTCGCGAGGATGCCGGTAGGCGGTCACATATTTCCCGTCGAACCGCGCCAGTCCGTTCCAGGTGGCTATCCATACAAATCCATAGTCATCCTCAGCCAGGTCATTCACCGAATTGTCGGGCAGCCCGTCAGTCACCGACAGCACCTTGATATGCGCCGTGCTCGGATCAGGAATCGCCCGGGCACACATGATGGCCAGGAAGAATATGGCAATAAAGGATGATATTCGTTTTCGAGTCATTTTTCAGGTATTACAGAAGTTCAAGGTAAAGATGCACGAAAAGCGTGTCATCAGCATTTCACAGCGGCAAATTTAGCAATTTCCAACGTAAAAGGGATAATTTTCAGCCTTCAGGGAGGGGAGGTTTTTCGTATGAAACAAGGGATTTTTCGCATTCGGGGTATTTTGTGAACTATTGGCTACACCTGCGGGTGTTTTTACGATTTACGCCCCCTTTTTATAATAAAATTGCACGCCCCGCCGAAAACCGACGTAAGTAATTTTGCGTCGTGCTTTGGCGGACACGCAAGTCTCCATGCAGATTCGGCCTCGCCTCCTGACACGCATTAATTAATAAACCAATAATAAATCTAACCATGAACCCTAAACAATCGTGGGACATACGCCGGGCAGCCGCGCTGCTGCTCGCAGTCGGCGGAATCACCGTCGCCAGCCCCATATTTGCAGAGCCAACAGGTGCAGTATCCCAGGCATCGGTTCAGTCGAACGACATCACCGTCACCGGCGAGGTGACCGGTACAGACGGCGAACCTGCAATCGGAGCGTCCATCCTCGCCAAGGGAACAGGGAAAGGCACCGCCACCGACATCGACGGCAAATTCACCCTCTCAGTCCCCAAAGGCAGCACACTCGTAATCTCGTACGTGGGTTGCAAGACCCAGGAAGTAAAGGCCACCGGCGCCCCGCTGAAAATTCAGCTCGAGGACAACGCCATGAACCTTGACGAAGTGGTGGTAGTCGGTTTCGCCACCCAGAAGAAAGTCAATCTGACCGGCGCCGTGGGCACCGCCTCGGGCAAGGATATCGCCGAGCGCCCGGTTGCCGACGCAGTGACCGCGCTGCAGGGCGTCATCCCCGGCCTGAACATCTCGAACTCAAGCTCGGGCGGCGAGCTTAACGCCAACAAGGCCATAAACATCCGAGGCACCGCCACCATCGGCGAGGGCTCAAGCGGCAGCCCGCTCGTGCTCAACGACGGCATGGAGGGCGACCTCAACACCCTTAACCCCCAGGATATCGAGAACATCTCGGTGCTCAAGGATGCCGCCGCATCGTCAATCTACGGTTCGCGCGCACCGTTCGGCGTGATCCTGGTGACCACCAAGACCGGCTCGAAGGGGAAGACCCTGATCCGCTACAACAACAGTTTCCGTTTCAGCAAGCCGCTGAAGATAGCCAACCAGATGGACTCGTGGCACCTGGTGAACTACCTCAACGATGTGTCGCGCTACACCAGCCCCGGCTCGTTCACTTTCGACGAGGAATACGTTGAAAAAGTACGCCAATATTATATGGGCGAGAGCGATGTCGTCGCCGACAGCTACCACTGGGAAGACGGCCATTCGATCTGGGGTGAAAGCGAGCTCATGGGTGTCTACGCCAACACCGACTGGATGAACGAATACTATAAGAAGACAGCCTTCTCGCAGGAACACAACCTGGCCCTCACCGGCGGCAACGAGAAAATCGACTATTACATCTCGGGCAACTGGATGGACATGGGCGGTTTCATGCGCTACGGCGAGGATGACTTCCAGCGTTTCTCGTTCATGGGCAAGCTCAACGCCCAGCCCTACAGCTGGCTGAAAGTCGGGTTCACCACTCGCTGGAACCGCACCGACTACGACCGCGCCACAACCATGAGCGGCGGTTTCTATGACAACCTGATGCGCCGCGCCATCTCTATCGCGCCCAAATACGACCCCAACGGGTTCCTGGCATCAGACTTCAACTACATCGACGCCCTTGAGAACGGCGGCCGCCACAAGGAGCAGAACGATGTGTTCACCAACCAGTTCCAGGTGACCATCACCCCGCTCAAGAACTGGAACATCATCGGCGAGTTCAACGCGCGCATCAACAACAACTGGACACACGAAGACGGATTCCCCATCTACGCCCACGATGCCGCAGACCCCGAGAAACTCCATATCCCCACCTACTACTCGCGCACGACGTCGTATGTAAGCGAATACTCGTACCGCTCGACGTACCTCAACGCCAACATCTTTACCAACTACACCCTCTCGCTGCAGGACAAGCACAATTTCACCTTCCTGCTCGGTACGCAGATCGAGAGTTTCAAATACCGTGACCTCAACGCCAGCCGCAACGACGTAACCACGCAGCTGCTGCCTGTGCTCAACCTCACCAACAGCAAGACCGACTACAGCCTGGGCGGACAGTACCAGATGTGGCGCACCACAGGTTTCTTCGGCCGTATCAACTACGACTACATGAACCGCTATCTCGTTGAGGTGAACCTGCGCTACGACGGTTCGTCACGTTTCCGCCGCGGCAGCCGCTGGGTGTGGTCACCCTCTGTATCGGCAGGCTGGAACATCGCACAGGAAAACTTCTTCGATCCCCTGAAACCCTGGATCGACGTGCTGAAGATCCGCGGCTCATACGGCCAGCTGGCCAACCAGAACACCAACAACTGGTACCCCACATACCGCGCCATGGGTCTGGGCTCATCGTCAAGCTACTGGCTCATCAACGGCGAGCAGTCCAACACCGCCTGGTTCCCCGCCCTGATCTCTACCTCGCTCACCTGGGAGAAGATCAAGAACACCAACATCGGTCTTGACGTGGCAGCCCTGGGCAACAAGCTCACCGCATCGTTCGACTACTTCTGGCGCGACAACAAAGACATGGTCGGCCCCGGCGTGAAACTCCCCGCCACCCTGGGCACCACTCCCCCGGCACAGAACCTGCTCTCGATGCGCACATCGGGCTGGGAACTCACCCTGGGCTGGCGCCAGAACGTCGGCGACTTCAGCTACGACGTGAAGTTCAACCTCTCTGACGACCGCACCAAGATCACCGACTATCCCAACCGCGAGGGCGACCTGGGCAAATACATCGCCGGCCGCTACACAGGCGAGATCTGGGGTCTCCAGACCAAAGGCATCGCCCGCACACAGGAGGAGATGGACCAGCACCTGGCCAACGTCGACCAGAGCGAGATCGGCTCGGGTCTCTGGCAGGCAGGCGACATAATGTATGTCGACACCGACGGCGACGGCAAGATCCACAAGCAGAGCACCATCTACGAGAAAGGCGACCTCACCGTCATCGGCAACTCGTCGCCGCGCTACCGCGTGGGCCTGAACCTCTACGCCAAATGGAAAGGGCTCGACATCTCGGCCTTCTTCCAGGGTGTGTGCAAGCGCGACTACTACTTCAGCGCCTACGGCGGCCAGGGTGCCGGCGAGAAAGGCGCCGCATTCTGGGGCGCCACTGTCGGCGGCCGCTGGGAGTCACTCTTCTTCGACGAGCACCTCGACTACTGGCGTGACGACTCAAGCCTCCTGGGCGAGAACTACGACGCATACTACGCCCGCCCGCTCTACTACACCAACAAGAACCGCGAGACACAGACACGCTACCTGCAGGACGGTTCGTACCTGCGCCTGAAGAACCTTCAGGTGGGTTACACCTTCCCCGAGAAACTCACAAAACGTTTCTACGTGCAGAACCTGCGCCTGTTCTTCTCGGCCGAGAACCTGCACACCTGGACCCACATGACCAAGGTAATCGACCCCGAGAGCCTCGAGGTATCGAAGATGAAGTCAGGCGGCGCATACCCCCTCTCGCGCACATTCTCTTTCGGTCTTTCAGTCACATTGTAATCCTTTAAACCCGCATCAATGAAATTCCTCAAGCATATAGCCATGACGTTCGCGGCAGCGACGGCACTCGCCTCCTGCAACGACTATCTCGATGTGACACCGCCGTCGAGCGTCTCGCCCGAGATGTACTTCACGACAGCCGAACAGCTCGGGTACTACACCGTGAACTACTATTGCAACTACGGCAACTGGGACGCCAACGGCACCGGCGGACAGTTCCCCTCGCACGCCGACTACACCTCGTTCATCCACGACGACGGTCCCACCGACAACGAGGGCGCCATCAGCAACATCTATTACGAGGGCGACGACTACAAGGTCGGTCAGACCGGCGGCCAGTGGAACTTCGACCGCATCAACGACCTCAACTGGTTTATCCGCACCGTCGAGCCAAAGATCGAGAACAGCGAGATACAGGGCAGCGAGACTGCCGCGAAACACTACTTTGGCGAGGCCTATGTGCTCCGCGCCATGGAATACTTCTTCCGTCTGCGCAAGCTCGGCGACTTCCCCATCATCACCTCGGCGCTCCCCGACGACCGCGAGACACTGATCAAGGCCTCGCGCCGCAGCCCGCGCAACCTGGTGGCACGTTTCATCATCTCTGACCTCGACACGGCCCTCACCCTGCTCAGCAACGGCAACGGCATCGGCGGACGCGCCCGCATCACCCGCGACGTGGCCCTGCTGCTCAAGGCGCGCGTGGCCCTCTACGAAGCCACCTGGGAGAAATATTTCGCCGGCACACCATACGTTCCCGACGCCTCGGCAGGCTGGCCCGGCGCAAAGAAAGACTACAACGCCGATTTCAGCTACGACAACGCCAAAGAGGTAGCTTTCTTCCTCGAACAGGCGCTGGCAGCATCGAAAGAGGTTGCCGACAACCACCCCGTGCTCACCGCCAACAACAAGCAGGAGATAGGCACCACGCAGGCCGTGGGCGCCAACCCCTACTACGACATGTTCGCGTCGCTCGACGTGACCGGCTATGACGAGGTGCTGATGTACCGCGCCGCCGACCGCGTGAAATCCGGAGCACACTCGCTCAACCAGTACATGCGTGCCGGACAGCCCCGCGGCTACACCCAGGAGTTCGCCAACGCCTTCCTGATGGACAACGGCCTCCCCATCTACGCCCCCAACTCGGGCTATGCCGGCGACGACTACGTGGCCGACACCAAGAAGAACCGCGACTGGCGCTGGAAACTCTTCATGAAGGCTCCGGGCGAATACCCCTATGCCGACGCCTCAGACCGCATGGGTCTCGGCACCAGCTTCGATGTTCCCGACGTGCGCGGCGGCTCGTTCAAATACGCCACCTCGACCGGCTACAAGAAGGGCAAGTGCATGACAAAGGACACAAAATACACCTCGACAGGCACCGACGAGACCGCATCAGTCATATTCCGCGCCGCTGAGGCCTACCTGATTTACATGGAGGCCGCATGGGAGAAATATGGCGACAAGCTCGACTCCGACGCCTGGAAATACTGGAAGGCCCTGCGCGTCCGCGCCGGTGTTGACGACGACATCGACAAGACCATCGCCGCCACCGACCTCGACCAGGAGGAATACTACACCCACGACCTGGGCCTCTGGTCGGCCGGCAAGCGCATCACCTCGAAAGTGCTCTACAATATCCGCCGCGAGCGCCGCTGTGAGCTCATGAGCGAGGGGTTCCGTCTCGACGATCTGTACCGCTGGCGTTCGCTCGACCAGTTGAAGGGTGGCAAGTTCTTCCTGCACGGCGCCAAGATCTTCGGCCCCATGCTGTCGTCGTTCCCCAAGAACCGACTGAAATATGACCAGCCCAAGCCTGACCAGAACAACGTGTCGTCGCCCAGTGACACCGAAGGCGGTCTCAACGGCAGTGCCGAATACCTCTCGCTGTGGCGCATCGCCAGCAACAGCCAGTATTACGCCTCGGGCATGACCTGGCACATGGCCCACTACCTGTCGCCCATCGCGGTCGACCACTTCCTGGCCTCTTCGGCCGACGGTGTCGACATCGAGACCTCGCCGATCTACCAGAACCCCAACTGGCAGACCGTCAACGGCACCGCCGCACAGCAGTAAACCCGGCTCATCACAACTTTCCCGGGGGCGCAAATGCCCCCGGGAATAAAAAGACAATAAACAATCAGAATCAAAAACCCTAATTTAAACTTCAAAACCTGTTACAATCATGAAAAAACTGTTACTCATGGCTGCCGCAGCAGTCAGCGCTCTCGCAATGAGCGCACAGACCAACTTCGTCAAGAACGGCGACTTCGAGAAGACCGAAGGCGTCGAGCAGAACACCCCCTGGGACTGGGACGATACCAAACACAACCTCAAGGCTCTCCCCGACTGGACCATCAAGGGTCTCGACGACTGGTGTGTGCTCGCCATGCTCGTTGAGTCGACCGTCGATGACGAGTATGTATTCGACAACGGCAAAAACAAACAGTGCCTCCACATCTACCGCTTCGACGACAACGGCTGGCAGGACGGTGGCGTAGAGCAGATCGTGACCGGTCTTACCGGAGGCGAGACCTACACCCTGGGTGCCATCATCGCCCTCTCGAAAGGTACGACTGTTGAATGGGACGACCCCTATTTCCGCATCGAGCTGATGCCCCTGAACGAAAACAAGGAGGAGTTCGGCGAGTCGAACCTCATCGATGACAAGGACGACGCCCTGGCCGAGGCCGACTACTGGTGCCCCTACGAGAAAGAGTTCACAGCCCCCGCAAGCGGCAACGTGCGACTGCGCATCACCCACAACAACAAGAAGTGGGACGGCAACCACTCTGAAGGTTTCTGGATGGACATCGACGACATCGCCATCATGACCCCCGAGGACTATGCACAGTACATGGAAAGCAAAGGCCAGGATGCCATCAATGAGATCGCTACCGACGCCAATGCCGCCGTGCTCGGCGTGTATGACCTCAACGGCATCCGCGTGGCTGACTCTGTAGCCGCCCTTGGCTCGGCCAAAGGTTTCTACATCGTCAAGACCACTGACGGCGCCAAGAAAGTAATCCGCTAAAGAACCGGCCCCGGAGGCCTTTCCGGCACAGCCCGGCACGGCTCCGGGGTCTTTTATACCCCCAATCCACGATCATGAAACAGATAGCAACCCTGCTGCTCGCGGCCGCGATCACGGCCCCGGCCTTCGCTCAGGACCTGGCCGGAAAATACCCCGGCTACAAGCTTGAATTCGCCGAGGAGTTCGACAACGGCACTGCCCCCGACCCCGAACGGTGGGATTTCGAGACCGGCATGCGCCGCAACCACGAGAACCAGGTCTACACCACCGACAACGCCACCATTGCCGACGGCTGCCTGGTAATCGAGGCACGGAAAGAGAGAGTGAAGAACCCCGACTACGAGCGTTATTCAAGCGCCTGGAACAAGAAAAACCAGTATGGCGAGTATTCGTCGGCCTCGATAATCCTTAAAAACCCCTACCGCTACCACTACGGTGTCTACGAGGTCCGCGCCAAGATTCCCGTGGGCACAGGCTACTGGCCCGCAATCTGGGGATGCGGCGACACATACGAGTGGCCCTACAACGGCGAGCTCGACATAATGGAGTATTATGGCGACGCAATCCACGCAAACCTCGCCTGGGGCACAAACACGCGCTGGAACGCCGCCTGGGCCAGCAAGGCACCTAAAATGAGTGAGTTCGAGGGTGATTTCGCCGACAAATTCCATGTCTGGCGCACAGAGTGGGACCACAACAGCCTGCGCATCTACCTTGACGACCGCCTGCTCAACGAAACCGACCTTGACCGTACCGTCAACCCCAACCCCAAGCAGTCGTGGTACAACGTTGACGGCTACAACCCCTACCGCGACCCGAACAACAAGTTCGGCGTATGGCTCAACCTGGCCCTGGGCGGCGACAACGGCGGCTCGCTCACCAACACCGCGTTCCCGGCACAGTATCTGGTTGACTACGTGAGGGTATATGTGCCCGAGTCCGATGACGCCGCTCTGCGTTACCGCATCTCGAAGGCCCGCAAACTGCTCGACGACAACCGCGAGTCAGGCAAGTTCACCGCCGAGGCAACCGAGGCGCTTGAGGCCGCCATCGCCGAGGCAGAGAGTCACCTGGGCACATCTGACGACAACGTCATCGACCCGGCGCTCGACGCACTGCAGGCTGCAATGGACAGCTATCTGAAATCAATGCCCAGCCCGTGCGTGGCAAACGGTACATACCGTTTCCGCCACGTGCTGTCGGGCTGCACCCTCTCGACCGGCTGGTTCGAGGAGAAGGAGTGCGTGATCATCACCGACGATGGTGCCACCGACTATCATCAGGACTTCACGTTCCTTGAGGCTCCCGGCGTGGCCACCTCAAAAGGGATGAACATGCGCACCGCCGACGGCAAGTACGTCTACCGCGACAGCTGGAACCTCTATGTCACCGACAAGACCGACAAGCTCGCCGACAACAACTTCCTGTTCAAGGTAGAGTCGGCCGACGGCTACCTGATCATCAAGAACCTCGGCACCAACAAATATTTCGGCACCGACAACAACGTGGCCTGGAGCCATGTATATTCTGACAAGCCCGGCGCCGGAGCCCGCAGCAACTATTTCGAGCTGATCGACCCCTCCGGTATCGACAACGTCACCGCCGGGGCTGAGAATGAAAAAGTAACGGCAGTCTACAACCTTCAGGGCATGCGCGTTGCCGATTCGCTCGACGCCCTCACCCCCGAAGGCCGTATCTACATCGTAATGCGCGGCGATCACGCCGAAAAAGTCATCAGATAATCATGTTCAGAAGATTAGTCACATTCATCCTGGCCGCGGCCGCCATGCACGGCGCGTATGCCGCCGGGAACGCTGACGCCGGCGAGGCCGCCCCGTTCGTTCAGGGCGAGAAATGGCTCGATACCGACGGCAATCCCATCAACGCCCACGGCGCCGGCCTGCTGTTCCACGACGGCACATACTACATGTACGGCGAATACAAGGATGGCGAGACCATCCTGCCCGAGTGGGCCACCTGGGAATGTTACCGCACGGATGTGACGGGTGTGAGCTGCTATTCGTCGAAAGACCTCAGGAACTGGAAATTCGAGGGGCTTGTGCTCAAGGCCCACGAAGACCCCGCGCATGACCTGCACGCCTCGAAAGTGCTTGAACGCCCCAAGGTGGTCTACAACGCCCGCACCGGAAAATTCGTGATGTGGGCGCACGTTGAGAGCGCCGACTATTCGAAGGCCGCCGCCGGCGTGGCTGTGGCCGACTCGCCCGTCGGACCGTTCACATACCTGGGCAGTTTCCGCCCCAACGACGCCATGAGCCGCGACCAGACGGTGTTTGTCGACGACGACGGCAAAGCCTACCAGTTCGCCTCGTCAGAGAACAACGCCACGATGTATATCAACGAACTCACCGACGACTATCTGCGCCCCACCGGCAAGTTCACCCGCAACTTCATCGGCGCCAGCCGCGAGGCCCCGGCGGTGTTCAAGCGCGGAGGCCGCTACTACGTGCTTACCTCGGGCTGTTCGGGCTGGGATCCCAACTCGGCACAGGTTGCCGTCGCCGACAGCATCATGGGTCCCTGGACAGTGCTCGGCGACCCCTGCCGCGGCACCGACGCCGACAAGACATTCTACGCCCAGAGCACCTACGTGCAGCCCGTGCAGGGCGCCGACGACCTGTATCTGGCTCTCTTCGACCGCTGGAACAAGACCGACCTGAAAGACTCGCGATACGTGTGGCTCCCCATCGAGTGGAATGCCGACGGCATGCCACTCATCCCCTGGAAAGCGACCGTAGAGCTCCCCGCCTTGCAGAAATAACCGACAGCAATCACGACATAGGAATCTGTATAATAGCTTGGTAAAAGATTGTTTCAGGTTTGCACGACAGTCCGGCTTTCCGGCTCCCGGAACTCCGGACTGTTTTCACACCCGGCACCACTGTCCCACCCCCATCGCATCATCAACCATTTGAAAACATACCCGCATCACCATACACCATGAACATACTGTTCTTCATAAAACACCGTGCGCGTCTGCTCGCGCTGGCCATCATAACCTCGGTTTCCGGCTACACCATCGCAGCCGACGAGATGCCGCAGATTCTTGGCGAGCGGTTCCCCGACACCGCCGGGAACCATATAAACGCCCACGGCGGTAACATCATCCGCGTCGACTCCACATATTACTGGTACGGCGAGCACCGCGGTGACGGCACTCCCGGTTCATACCAGCAGGGGGTGACTTGCTACAGCTCGCAGAACCTCAGAGACTGGGAATACCGCGGCATAGTGCTTGGCATTTCAAATGAGGCCGGCTCGCCTATCGAGCGCGGCGGCATCATCGAGCGCCCGAAAGTGGTGTGGTGCCCCGCAACCGGACGGTATGTGATGTGGTTCCATAACGAACTGAAAGGCCAGGGCTACGGCGCTGCACGCGCCGCCGTGGCCACCTCCGACTCCCCCACAGGGCCCTTCACGCTGAAATCGTCGGGGCGCGTCAATCCAGGCGTCAGCCCGCTCGACATGGGCGACTCGCTGCTCACCACTACCTTCCCCGACAATCTGGAATGGTGGACCGACGAATGGCGTGACGCCGTGCGGCGCGGCATGTTCACTGCCCGCGACCTTCAGGGGGGCCAGATGTCGCGCGACATGACGATATTCATCGACCCAGACGACGGCAAGGCATATCACATATATTCATCGGAAGAGAACCTGACCCTGCACATCGCCGAGCTCGACAGCACATACGAGCATCACACCGGACGCTATATACGCATCTTCCCCGGCGGCCACAACGAGGCTCCCGCCGTATTCAAGCACGGTGGCAGATACTGGATGATCACCTCGGGGTGCACCGGCTGGGACCCCAACGAGGCACGCCTGATGTACGCCGACTCGATGCTCGGCGAGTGGAAACAGCTACCCAACCCGTGCCGCGGCGAAAAGGCCGGCATAACCTTCGGCGGACAGAGCACATACGTGCTGCAGCAAGGCAACAGCTACATGTTCATGGCCGACATCTGGCACCCGAAGAATCTTGCAGATTCACGCCACATCTGGCTGCCGATCAGTTTCGACACCGAGGGCACACCCTACATACAGTGGCCCGAGGGCAAATGACCGATCACCAACCCTGACTGACTCTTACCATCCCCATGAAAATCCATCATTATCTCACACTTCTTGCCGCCCTGACTGCAGGGAGCGCCGCAGGCGCCCCGGGCCGGCCGGCCGACGAGGCCGCGCAGGTGCGCGGAATCATCGAAAAAGTAAACGACCGCTGGCAGAGCACCCATGCCCCCGAGGCCACACCCTTCTGGCATGTGGCCGCATACCACACCGGCAACATGGAGGCCTATCACCTCACCGGCCGTCAGAAATACCTCGACTACTCTACAGCCTGGGCCGAGCACAACGGCTGGAAAGGCGCCACGTCCGACGACCGCGCCGCCTGGCGTTACGACTATGGCGAGACTCCGGAACATGTGCTCTTCGGCGACTGGCAGATCTGTTTCCAGACCTATGCCGACCTCTACAACCTGCTCCCCGACGACCGCCGCATACGCCGCGCGCGCGAGGTCATGGAATATGAGATGTCGACACCGCGCAACGACTACTGGTGGTGGGCCGACGGCCTCTATATGGTCATGCCTGTGATGACGAAGATGTACCGCATCACCGGCGACAGCCGCTACCTCGACAAGCTGCACAGCTACCTGCAGTATTCAGACAGCATCATGTTCGACCCCGACGAGAACCTCTATTACCGCGACGCCAAATACACCTACCCCAAGCACAAGAGTGCAAACGGCAAGAAGGATTTCTGGGCCCGTGGCGACGGCTGGGTGCTGGCCGGTCTGGCCAAGGTGCTGAAAGATGTGCCGCGTGAGTGGGAGCACCGCCCCTTCTTCGAGAACCGGTTCCGCGACATGGCTACCGCAGTTGTAAAGGCGCAGCGCCCCGAAGGATACTGGAGCCGCTCGATGCTTGACGAGGAGCATGCCCCCGGCTACGAGACCAGCGGCACGGCGTTCTTCACCTACGGCCTGCTGTGGGGCATAAACAACGGCTATCTGACAGGCTCCGAATACAAGGATGCCGCCCTCAAGGGGTGGAATTACCTGCGCACCAAAGCGCTGCAGAAAAACGGCGACATAGGCTATGTGCAGCCCATCGGCGAGAAAGCCATACCGGGCCAGGTTGTCGACAAGAATTCCGTCTCAGACTTCGGCACCGGCGCGTTCCTGCTTGCGGCCTGCGAATATGTGCGCATGCTTGAAAAGGATAATTCGGCCGACCGCCGCTACTGGGCAGACCTGGCCTACAAGATGGCATATCCCGTGCTGTATAACATGGCCGAAGGGAAACTGCGTCAGAACATGCTCGTGGAGGTAAGTCCCGCCTGGGACGGCCGCGACAAGGGCGTTACCTACATGGAGACCTTCGGGCGTCTGATGGCCGGCATCGCCCCCTGGCTCGCACTCCCCGACGACGGCACCGACGAGGGCTCTAAAAGAGCCGCGCTCAGGGAGATGGCTCTGAAAAGCTACGCACACGCCGTGAACCCCGACAGCCCGGACTATCTTGGATGGCGCGGACACGGCCAGGCACTGGTCGACGCGGCCTACATCGCCGAGAGTTTCCTCAGAGGGTATGACGCCCTCTGGATGCCGCTCGACAGCATCACGAAACAGCGTTATGTCGATGAGTTCACACAGCTGCGCCGTGTCGACCCGCCCTACACCAACTGGGTGCTGTTCTCGTCGACGATCGAGAGTTTCCTGGCCAAAGCCGGCGCTCCGTGCGACGAGTACCGCATCAACTCGGCCATCCGCAAGGTCGAGGAGTGGTACACCGGCGACGGCTGGTATGCCGACGGCCCATCGTTCGCGTTCGACTATTACAGCAGTTACGTGTTCCACCCCATGTATCTCGAGACCCTGGCGACCATGAGGGATACCGGCCGCTACACCCGCATACATTACGGCAAATACTATGACAAAGCCCTGGAACGTGCCCGCAAGTTCAGTATCGTGCTTGAGCGTCTTGTCTCGCCCGAAGGCACATTCCCGGTGGTGGGCCGTTCCATCCCCTACCGTATGGCGGCCCTCCAGCCCCTGGCCCTGATGGCCTGGTACGGCACGCTGCCTGCCGGGCTTGCCGACGGGCAGGCGCGCAACGCCCTCACCTCGGTGATGCACACCATGTTCGACGGCAAGGAAAACTTCAACAGCGACGGTTTCCTCACCATCGGTTTCGCCGGACGCCAGCCCAACATCGCCGACTGGTACACCAACAACGGCAGTCTTTACATGACGTCGCTGGCGTTCCTGCCCCTGGGACTCCCCGCCAACCACCCCTTCTGGACCGACGCACCGCTGCCCACGACCAACCAGAAAGCCTGGGGCGGCCTCCCCTTCCCCAAAGACCATCACTGGCGCGACGGGGCACCGATCGGCGATCTGTTCTGATTCCGCCGCGGTTCCTTGCAGAACCCGAAGATTATGGCGATATTTGCAATGCGCGGGCGCCCGGGGCGCCCGTGCATATCGCCTTAAATTTCAACCCCCTAAAAACCACAATACTGCATCATGAACAAATTCCTCACCGGCCTTATGGGTTGCATTGTCACGGGATGTCTTGCCTTCGGCATCCAAGCCGCGGATATGACGCCCCTTGAAACGCCCCACAGTTTTGTGGCTGGCAACGGCACGTTCCTCCTCGACGGGAAACCATTCGTGGTCAAGGCCGCTGAACTGCATTATCCGCGCATCCCACGCGAATACTGGGAACAGCGCATACAGCTGTGCAAGGCACTGGGCATGAACACTGTGTGCCTCTACACATTCTGGAACGCCCACGAACCGAAACAGGATCAGTTCGACTTCACCGGCCAGAACGACCTGCGCGAGTTCATAAAGCTCTGCGACCGGAACGGCATGAAGGTCATCCTGCGCCCCGGCCCGTATGTGTGCGCCGAGTGGGAGATGGGCGGCCTCCCCTGGTGGCTGCTGAAGAAAAAGGATATCCGCCTGCGCGAACAGGATCCGTTTTTCATGGAGCGCGTCGACAAGTTCCAGAAAGCCGTGGCCGCACAGGTCGGCGACCTTACCGTAACCGACGGGGGGCCGATCATCATGGTGCAGGTCGAGAACGAATACGGTTCGTATGGAAAAGACAAGCCGTATGTCTCGGCGATCCGCGACATGCTGCGCGAGAATTTCGGCGGGGATGTCACGCTGTTCCAGTGCGACTGGTCGTCGAATTTCCTCGACAACGGCCTCGACGACCTGATCTGGACCATGAATTTCGGCACCGGCGCCAACATCGACCAGCAGTTTGCTAAGCTGAAGGAGGTGCGCCCGCAGTCGCCGCTGATGTGCTCGGAATTCTGGAGCGGCTGGTTCGACAAATGGGGCGCCAACCATGAGACACGCCCGGCCGCCGACATGATTGCCGGTATAGACGAGATGCTTTCTAAAGGTATCTCGTTCAGCCTCTACATGACCCACGGTGGCACCAACTGGGGGCACTGGGCCGGCGCGAACTCACCCGGCTTCGCCCCCGATGTCACCTCGTATGACTATGACGCCCCCATCAGTGAGTCGGGCCAGACCACCCCGAAATACTGGGAACTGCGCAAGACCCTGGCAAAATACATGGACGGCGAGCGCCAGGCACCCGTGCCGACGCTGATAAAGCCCATGGCCATAAATGAATTCACGTTCTCTGAGGTGGCGCCGATATTCTCGAACCTCCCCGAGCCTAAGACCGACACCGACATTAAGACCATGGAGGAGTATGACCAGGGATTCGGCTCCATCATCTACCGCACCACGCTCCCCGCACTCCCGGAACCGGCACTGCTCACTGTAAACGACCCGCATGACTTCGCGCAGGTGTTTGTCGACGGCCGCTACATCGGCAAGCTCGACCGCCGTAACGGCGAGAAGGAGCTGATGATCCCGGCATGCGCCGTCGGCGCGCGACTCGACATTCTTGTCGAAGCGATGGGCCGCATCAACTTCGGCCGCGCCATAAAGGACTTCAAGGGAATCACCGGCAACGTCACGCTCACCGTCGAAAAAGACGGCCACAAATGGGTCGACGACCTCAAGAACTGGCAGGTGTTCAACATCGAGGACTCATACGAGACCTATACCGGTTTCGGCGAGTTCCTGCCGCTCGGAGCCTTCACTCCCGGCGATGACGGCCGTCTGCCGCGCGGCGTCTACCGCGGCACTTTCGAGGTGAAAGGGAAACCCTCTGACACCTTCCTCAATTTCGAGACCTGGGGGAAAGGCCTGGTGTATGTCAACGGCCACCCGATGGGACGCATCTGGGAAATCGGCCCGCAGCAGACCCTCTACATGCCCGGTTGCTGGCTGAAAAAGGGTGAGAACGAAATCCTTGTGTTCGACATCCTCGGCCCGCGCGAGGCTAAGAGTGAAGGACTTAAGGAACCGAAACTCGACCAGCTGCTGGTGAAGAAACGCCTCACACACCGCGAACCGGGCGAGAACCTTGACCTCACAGGCCTGACCCCCGCACTGACAGGCACCTTCGCCCCCGGCAACGGCTGGCAGGAGGCCCGGCTTGACGCACCGCAGAGAGGCCGCTACCTGTGCATCGAGGCCCTCGATGCCATTGACGGCGGCGACGTGGCATCTATCGCCGAATTCTACGTGCTTGACGGAAACGGTGAACGCCTTTCACGCGAACCCTGGACGGTAGATTACGCCGACAGCGAGGAGACCGCGCAGGGGAACCACTCGGCCGACAAGATCTTCGACCTGCAGGAATCCACATACTGGAGCACCGTTCCCGGCACCGTATACCCCCACGCGCTTGTGATTGACCTTTCGGGCACGCGCAGCATCTCTGGCATACAGTACCTGCCGCGCATGGAGGCCGAAGTGCCCGGCGGCATCGGCACCTACCGAATCTACATCAGCGATGAGCCTTTCAAAAAATAATCACGTCAGGAAAAGATTGACCGCCGCCCTCTGCGCGGTGGCGCTCACTCTCTCAGCGGCAGGAACGCACAGGCTTGTTCCGGCCGGCGAAGGGTATGCCCTTACGTCGGTCAACACCGCCGTGTTCCGCGGCAGCGCCGTGGTGAGCCACGGCGACAGGCAGTATGTCTCGTACTACGACGCCGACGGCAATGTTGTGGTCGGCTCGCGCAGCATCGGCGCCGATGAGTGGAATCTTGTCACCACCCCGATGAAAGGGAACATCGCCGACGCGCACAACGTGATAAGCCTGGGCGTTGACGGCGACGGGTATCTGCATCTGTCGTTTGACCATCACGGCCACCCCCTGCGCTACTGCCGCTCGACGGCGCCCGGAAAGCTCGATTTCGGGCCGCTGGAACCGATGACCGGCGATGACGAGGGGAATGTCACCTACCCAGAGTTCTACACCATGCCTGACGGCAGTCTGCTGTTCGCTTACCGCTCGGGCGCCTCGGGCAACGGCAACCTGGTACTTAAAAGCTACGACACCGCCACGCGCAGATGGCACACCGTGCAGTCTAACCTGATCGACGGCGAGAACCTGCGCAACGCCTATTGGCAGCTGTTCGTGGATGCCGACGGCACAATACACCTCTCATGGGTATGGCGCGAGTCGTGGCTTGTGGAGACTAACCATGACCTCTGCTACGCCCGCTCGACCGACGGCGGAAAGACCTGGACACGCAGCGACGGCACCCCATACACCCTCCCCGTCACAGCCGCCAATGCCGAGACCGCCTGGAACATACCGCAGAACTCCGAGCTGATAAACCAGACCTCGATGACCGCCGACCGCGAGGGGCACCCCTACATCGCCACCTACTGGCGCGACGCCGACAGCCGTGTGCCGCAATACCGCCTGGTATGGCACGACGGCCGGCGGTGGCGCATGGAGCAGGTGGGCGAGCGCAAGACACCTTTCTCGCTCGCGGGCGGAGGCACGAAGATGATACCCATCGCCAGACCGCGCATCGTGTGCGACGGCAAGAAGGCCTATTATGTGTTCCGCGACGAAGAACGCGGCTCAAAGGCCAGCGTGGCCGTCACGCCGCAGATCGGCTCGGGGGAATGGGCGGTAGAGGATATCACCGATTTCAGCGTGGGCGCCTGGGAACCCAACATCGACCTGAACCTGTGGCACACCGCAGGGCGGCTCAACATCTACATACAGCCCACCTTGCAGGGCGACGGAGAACGCATCGCCGACAGCGGCCAAAAGAGTTCGCCCGTCTATATTCTCGAATATGACTAAGAGATTGTCTAAAAACAGGAAACAATGATAAATTTCTCACTTGATGGCAAGGTGGCTCTGGTCACCGGAGCCGCATACGGTATCGGCCTGGCCATAGCCCGGGCTTTCGCCGAGGCCGGAGCGAAAATAGTGTTCAACTGCTCGCGTCAGGAGACCGTTGACCGCGGTTTGGCGGCTTACAAAGAGCTTGGCATCGACGCCAAAGGGTATCTCTGCGACGTCACCGACGAGGAGGCCGTGAAAGCCATGGTGGCCGACATTGAGGCTACTGTCGGCACCATCGACATACTTGTGAACAATGCCGGCATCATAAAGCGCATCCCCATGGAGGAGATGGCCGTCGAGGATTTCCGCAAGGTAGTGGACATAGACCTCGTGGGGCCGTTCATCTGCGCGAAAGCCGTAATCCCCGGCATGATCAAGAAAGGTCACGGCAAGATCATCAACATCTGCTCGATGATGTCTGAGCTGGGCCGCGAGACAGTCAGTGCATACGCCGCGGCCAAAGGCGGTCTGAAAATGCTGACGCGCAACATCTGCTCAGAGTACGGAGCGGCAAACATACAGTGCAACGGCATCGGCCCGGGCTACATAGCCACCGAACAGACAGCCCCGCTCCGTGAGCGTCAGCCCGACGGTTCGCGCCATCCGTTCGACTCGTTCATCATCTCCAAGACTCCGGCCGGCCGCTGGGGCACCCCCGAAGACCTGATGGGCCCTGCTGTGTTCCTGGCATCCGACGCCTCTGATTTCGTGAACGGCCACATCCTCTACGTCGACGGCGGCATCCTCGCCTACATCGGCAAACAGCCATGACATTTCCGCAACGCGGAAATATCAAGAGTTTAGAGGGTTTAGAGAGTTAAGAAAGTTAAGAGAAGTGTGGAAGAGGCGGTCAAGGACACTGTCTCATCCTTTCGGCGAGATAATTATGGTATCCCCTGATAAGCCGTTCCTGCTCTTCAAGAAGAGGTCTGATTTCCTGGTTTTGTTCTTCGGTGATATAACCGAGATCCTGAGCAAGGAGCAGCTGGCATGTAACTTCCATCAGCGAGCCATAAGAAATCTCACAGAAATGAATCTTTTCTTTCAAAGACATCCGGCCACTTCCCTCTGCGAGATTTGAGGCTATGGAAATGGATGCTCTCCGCAACTGGTCGGCCAGTCCGTAACGTTCCTCCTGAGGCAGAAACTGAATCAGTGTATAGATTTGCCTAACCAGTTGTCTGGACTTCTGCCAGACATGAAGACGTTCAAAACCGAAATCCATATTTCTTGTAGTTGTGTGATAATATCTGAAAATTCTGTCTGATAAATTTGCCAGAGAAACTGATACCGGTCTATCCGGGCAATGACATGCGTCTCGGACAAAATTAATGATAATCCGCCAGCTCACGACCAACTGTCCCGACTTTTTTAATCTATTATCTTGACTTTCTAAACTCAATACTTTTTCAACTATAAAGATACAACCATGGAACAGGTGTTCTCATATATAATCGGGCTCGGGGCGGCGGTGATGATGCCCGTCATCTTCACCGTGCTGGGGCTGTGCATCGGGATCAGGTTCGGCGACGCACTCAAGGCCGGTCTGAAGGTCGGTGTCGGTTTCGTCGGACTTTCCATCGTGACGGCACTGCTGACCTCGGCGCTCGGTCCGGCTCTCAATTCGGTTGTCGAAATCTATGACCTGCAACTGAAAGTGTTCGACATGGGATGGCCTGCCGCGGCCGCCGTCGCCTACAACACGGCAGTGGGGGCGTTCATCATCCCGGTATGCCTGGGCGTCAACATCCTCATGCTCCTGACAAAGACCACGCGCACGGTCAACATCGACCTGTGGAACTACTGG
>CALJBF010000087.1 GCA_938027385.1 uncultured Porphyromonadaceae bacterium
GAAGAAATCAGCGTCTTTCAGACGCCCACATCTGTTAAGTTAATAGCATTGGGATGCACCGGGGTGCATCCCTACATTGAGAGGAGCCGTCATATCACGTCAGCTAAAGGATCCAGGTGTTCTGCAAGGTTTAAAAATTGTTAGAGAGGGGTGGCCTCGGGGCGGCGGGTTTGCCAGGGTGGATGAAAATCGCTAAATTTGTGGCAAGTTGAATAACTTCGCCATCACAGAGCCGATGCCGGATACCATAGGTGTCCGGCGGGGCGGCTGTCGGTCAGCCGTGCGGCTCTGCGGCGAGAATGTTTCAAACGGTGCAGATTAAGCTTACAGAAACCAGTGTGGCGTTATGCCGCAGTTTCCGCCGCCTGATGGCAGCGGCCCTGCTGACATCGCTTCTCTCGATACTCCTGGCCGTCAGCGCGTCGGCGCAAGGACATTCGCGACCGGTGGCACACCACGGAAATCCCGCGGCGGCCAGCCTCCCCGACAGCATCCCCCTGGGGGCGCTCCTGCCGCAGGGGGCGCATGCCGAGGTGATTGAAGACCGCATCTCTGACGTGGGCGACTCGCTCCGCGTTACCCCTGTCGACACCGTGCCGGTGCTCACCGCCGGCGAGGCTCTGGCCATCGCCGAACAGCGCAAGGCCGCCGCGGCCGACTCGACCGCCCGCGCCAAGGCCATCACCGACGAATGGGAGCCGCGCGACATGGAGTTCAACCCCGACCCCACACGCGCCGTATGGATGTCGGCGCTCTTCCCCGGACTGGGGCAGGTCTACAACCGCCGGTACTGGAAACTGCCGATCATCGTCGGCGGCTACCTCGGTCTGGCCTACGCCACCAACTGGAACAACACCATGCTCTCCGACTACACCCGCGCCTACCGCGACCTGCTCGACAACGACCCCGACACGCGCAGCTACATGGATATGTTCTCGCCCAACGTGAAAGAGGAGGACCTCGACAAAAACTGGCTGCAGAACGTGCTGCGGTCGCGCAAGAACTATTTCAGGCGCAACCGCGACCTGTGCATCATCGGCATGGTCGGGGTGTACCTGCTGGCGATGGTCGACGCCTACGTCGACGCGTCGCTGAGCCATTTCGACATCTCTCCACAGCTTTCGATGGATGTGGCTCCGGTGCTTATCCGCGAGTCACGCGACCTTAAACCCTCAATCGGCCTTGTCTGGGCCCTGAATTTCTGAGATTATGCGTTACCTGAAAAAAATAACTGCCATCGTCACCATCGGGCTCGCGGCGCTTTCGGCGACCGCCAGACCCACGGTGCTCTCGATCGCCGACCATCTCAACGATTCCACGATCATCTACCCCGAAAGCGTAGAGACCGATACCCACAAGCTGCTGCAGAACTGGTACATGCAGACCTACACGGCGCTTGACCGTCAGGCCGAGTCGACGCCCGATGTCGAGGTGTCGGACCAGGAGCTGATAGAGCGTCTGGGTGCCATCCCCACCACCATCGAGATGCCGTTCAACTCGGTGGTGAAATCGTACATCAACATGTACACCGGGCGCAAGCGCGGCCTGGTGGAGGCAATGCTCGGCATGAGCCTCTACTACATGCCAATCTTCGAGGCCGAGCTTGACAAGCGCGGCCTCCCGCAGGAACTCAAATACCTGCCGATCATCGAGTCGGCCCTCGACCCCAACGCAGTGTCACGCGCCGGCGCCACCGGCCTGTGGCAGCTGATGCTCCCCACGGCGCGCGGTCTGGGCGTGGAGGTGAACACCCTCATCGACGACCGCCGCGACCCCGTGCGCTCGTCAGAGGCCGCCGCAACCTACCTGAAACAGCTTTACAGCATATACAACGACTGGTCGCTGGCCATCGCCGCCTACAACTGCGGCCCGGGCAACGTGAACAAGGCCTTGCGCCGCGCCGGGGTTCCCGCCGACGGCATATCCACAGCCGCCGTCACCACAGACCCCGCGCAGAAAAAAGATTTCTGGGCCATCTACCCCTATCTCCCCGCCGAGACCCGCGGATACGTGCCCGGTTTCATCGCGGCCACGTATGTGATGACATACTACAACCGTCACAACATCTCGCCGGCACTGGCCAAACGCCCCATAATCACCGACTCGGTACATGTGCACCACCGCGTGCATTTCAAGCAGATTGCCGACATACTGCAGATTCCTGTGGAGGAAATCGCCATCCTCAACCCGCAGTACCGCCAGCAGATCATCCCCGGCGACACCCGCGAGTGCTCGCTGGTGCTCCCTGCCAACCAGGTGTATGCCTACGTCATGAGCGAGAAGGCCATAGCCGAGCATGACCGTCAGCTTTACGCCCACCGCGACGTAGTGGAACCCGCCACCGGCACAGAAAACGTGCAGGGACAGAAAGACGGCCAGGAAGGCGAATGGGTCACCACCGAGCAGATACGCTACCATAAGGTACGCTCGGGCGAGACAATGGCCTCGATAGCCAAGAAATACGGCGTCTCGCTCTGGAGCCTCAAGAAATCGAACCGCAATATCTCGAAACCGCGACGCGGCCAGAAACTCAAGGTCGTGACATCCAAACGCGTGTTCAAGCCTGCCGACAACACTCCCACCCCGCAGGCCGACAATCTGCTTGTCCGCAACGACACACAGACAGTCGGTGACGCCGCCGAGGCCGCCATCGAGGCAGAGGCATCGCAGAACAGCGCCGCAAGCGCCATAAACGACGCCGTGCGCGAGGCTGAGGCCGCCGAGGCCGCCAAAGCCGGCACTGACCCCGATACCGCCGCCGAAAACGGCGACACCGGCAACGCCACCGCCGCGCCCGAACGCTCGGGTGCATCGTCGACCGTGACGCAATCGTTCAGCAACTCGCATGCCAAACAGCAGCAGGCCAAGACCGCCAAAAGCTCAAACAAAGCGAAAGCCGCCAGAAACAGCAAGAAGAAGAAACAGCAGACAAAGACCGTGACCGTGAAGAAGGGCGACAGCCTCTCGCGCATCGCCAAGCGCAACGGCACCACTGTCAGCGAACTGCGCCGCCTCAACGGCAACAAAGGCGACATGCTGCAGCCCGGCGACAAAATCCGCGTCAAATAACCCGCCTCCGTCAGCCTATTCATTTCTCTCAACTTTCTGCACTTTGTAAACCCTTTAAACTCCTCTATCCCTCCGGCCCAGCACAATGGAAACAGCAAACGACAAAACAAATGTCCAGGGTATCAAAGAGGACCCCGAACTGATTCTCATCAATATCTCAGGTGCCGACCGTCCGGGCGTCACAGCCGCGCTCACGGCCATTCTGGCACAATATGACGCAATGGTGCTTGACATCGGCCAGGCCGACATACACCACACGCTGTCGCTTGGCATCCTGTTCCGCACAACCGCCAGCGTTTCGGGCGAGATAATGAAAGACCTGCTTTTCAAGGCCTACGACCTGCAGGTAAAGATCCGTTTCACCCCCATCTCGATAGCCGAGTATGAGAACTGGGTCAGCCGGCAGGGTAAGAACCGCTGGATCATCACCATGCTCGGGCGGCGCCTGACGGCCCGCCAGATAGCCCTGGTGTCGGAAATCGTGGCCGAACAGGGTCTCAACATCGACGCCATACAGCGCCTCACCGGGCGCCCCCCGCTGACCGACGACGCAACACCGCTGGCCAAGGCATGCATCGAGTTCTCGGTGCGCGGCACACCCGCCAACCGCGACGAGATGCAGGGCCGTTTCATCAAGATTGCCGCCGAAGAGGGGTTTGACATCTCGCTGCAGGAAGACACCATGTACCGCCGCTGCCGTCGCCTGATCTGTTTCGATATGGACTCGACGCTCATCCAGACCGAGTGCATCGACCAGCTCGCCGAGAAAGCCGGCGTGGGCGACAAGGTGCGCGAGATCACCGAGCGCGCCATGCGCGGCGAAATAGATTTCCGCGAGAGTTTCACCGAGCGCGTGGCACTGCTGAAGGGTCTCGACGCCTCTGTAATGCAGGAGGTCGCCGAAAACCTACCCATTACCGAGGGGGTGGGCCGCATGATGGAGGTGCTGAAACGCACCGGCTACAAGACAGCCATCCTGTCGGGCGGTTTCACATTCTTCGGCGACTACCTCAAGCGCAAGTTCGGTTTCGACTATGTGTATGCCAACGAGCTTGAGATCGAAAACGGCAAACTCACCGGGCGTTTCGTGGGTGAGGTTGTCGACGGGCGCCGCAAGGCCGAGCTGCTCAAGCTCATCGCCCAGGTGGAGAACGTCAACATAGCCCAGACCATCGCCGTGGGCGACGGCGCCAACGACCTGCCGATGCTTTCGGCCGCCGGCCTCGGCATCGCCTTCCACGCCAAACCCAAGGTTAAAGAGAGCGCCCGCCAGTCAATCTCGACCATCGGCATCGACGGCGTGCTCTATTTCCTCGGATTCAAGGACTCGTATATCTCCGACGCCCGATGAAGGTGATGTACCACACCTTCGGGTGCAAGCTGAATTTCGCCGAGACATCGTCTGTGGCGCTTGAGTTCGAGCGCCGCGGCCATACTCGCGCGGCCGACGGCGAGACTCCCGACGTGATTGTGGTCAACACCTGTTCGGTGACCGCCCTGGCTGACAAGAAATGCCGCCAGGCCATAAGGTCGTTCAACCGCCGGTGGCCCGAGGCCCGCATCATCGCCACCGGATGTTATACCCAGCTGAACGCCGCCGAGGCCATAAGCCTCCCCGGTGTGGAGATTGTGGCCGGCTCGGACCGCAAGGACCAGCTTGCCGACCTGCTCGACCGTCTGGAGGCCGACGACGCCCCGGGGGGCATCAACGCCGTGACCCCGGCGCGCGATATACGCCGTTTCGCCCCCTCGTGCGCGCGCGGCGAGCGCACGCGCTATTTCCTTAAGGTGCAGGACGGATGCGACAACTGGTGCACCTACTGCACCATACCCGCCGCGCGCGGCCGCAGCCGCTCGGCCACCATCGACGAACTTGTGTCCCAGGCACGGCATGCCGCCGCCGAGGGGGGCCGCGAGATAGTGCTCACCGGCGTGAACATCGGCGACTTCGGCAAACGCAGCGCCGCATCCACACCCGAGACATTCCTTGACCTTATCCGAGCCCTCGACGAAGTGGAGGGCATAGACCGCTACCGCATATCGTCGATAGAGCCTGACCTGCTCACCGACGAAATCATAGAGTTCTGCGCCGCCTCGCGGGCGTTCATGCCGCACTTCCACATACCTCTGCAATGCGGCTCTGACGAGGTGCTCAGGCTCATGCGGCGCCGCTACGACACGGCGCTCTTCCGCCACAAGACCGAACGCATCGCCGCCCTGATGCCCGACGCGTTCATAGGGATAGACCTGATGACGGGCACCCGGGGCGAGACTCCCGAGGAGTTCGAGCGCTCGCGGGCGTTCATCGAGTCGCTGCCGGTTACGCGCCTGCATGTCTTCCCCTACTCCGAGCGCCCCGGCACCCGCGCCCTTGAGATACCGTACGTCGTGGATCCGCGTGAGAAAAAACGGCGCACTGACGTCATGATTGCCCTCTCGGCCGCGAAGATGACAGCTTTCGCCGACCGTTTCACAGGCACAGTGCGCCCTGTACTGCTTGAAAGCCCCGACGCGTCGGGCCTGATGACCGGCCACACCGACAACTACCTGAAGGTGGCGGTCGACACACCCGCCTCGCGCGAGAACGAGATTGTAAACGTGCGGCTCGACAGCCTCATGTCGGGTCACGGCACAGAGGATCCGGTGCTGCGCGGCACAATTGTCTAATAAAGGCACACACCCGCATGAAACTTTCCGAAATCAAATATCTGCCCCTGAGGGGACTGCTTGCCGCCGCGGCCTCGATGCCGTGGTGGATGGCATACGGCGTGGCCGATTTCATCTGTTTCATAATGTGCCATGTCTGGGGTTACCGCCGCCGCATAATCGAGCGGAACCTGCGTGTCTCGTTCCCCGACATGACCGACCACGAACTGCGGCGCACCCTCAGGCGTTTCTACCGCAATTTCGCCGACCAGATCATTGAGACACTGAAAGCCTCGCGCATGTCGGCCGACACCATGCGCCGCCGCATGACATTCAATCCCGCCGACATCGAGCGCCTTGACAGCATCGCGGCGACAGGGCGCCCCACTGTGGCCTATTTCTCGCACTGTTTCAACTGGGAATGGGCCGCGTCGATGCCCCTCTGGAGCCGCCGCAACACCGGCGCAGACACCGTTTTCTGCCAGATTTACCGCCCGCTACGCAACAAGGTGATAGACCGCATGATGCTGCGGCAGCGCGGACGTTTCGGCGCCGTCTCCCTGCCGAAAAAGACGGCGTTCCTCGACCTGCTGCGTTTCCGCCGCGACAGCAAGGTATGGGTCACCGGGTTCATGAGCGACCAGCATCCGTCGGCCGGCGACCCTGGGCACCTGATGACATTTCTCAACCACCCCACGGCCATGATCTCGGGCACCGAGACCGTGGCGCGGCGCACGGGCGCATACGTGGTCTACTGGGACATCACGAAGATCTCGCGCGGACACTATCACATCGACATGATCGAGCTGACCGACGACCCGGCGGCACTCCCCGAAGGGGAACTGACGCGCCGCTACGCCCGTGCCCTCGAAAATACAATACGACGCGACCCGGCCATCTGGCTCTGGTCGCACAACCGCTGGAAACGCCCCGTCACACTCCCCGCCCCTCTCCCCGAGGGCGCTGACAGCGACACCACCGAAGAGAAAAGATGAAACCATCGACAGCCGTCATAATACTGAACTGGAACGGCGACAGGCTTCTGCGCGAGTACCTGCCGTCAGTAATCGCCAACACCGACCCCGCCGTGGGGCGTGTCATCGTGGCCGACAACGGTTCGACCGACACCTCCGTGGCCACACTTAAAGAGCTTTTCCCCGAAGTGGAGCTCATGCTCTTCCCCGAAAACTACGGGTTTGCCGAGGGGTACAACAAAGCCCTGGCTCTGGCGGCGCAGCAGGGGTACAGATACACCGTTCTGCTCAACTCTGACGTCAATCCCGCCCCGGGCTGGCTCAGCCCGCTTGTCGAGTGGATGGACACGCATCCCGACTGCGGCGCATGCCAGCCCAAGATACTCAGTTACAGCGAGCCCGAGAAATTCGAGTATGCCGGTGCATCGGGCGGTTTCATAGACCGCAACGGCTACCCATTCTGCCGTGGGCGCATCTTCTCGGATGTGGAGACCGATGCCGGGCAGTATGACGACCCGCGCGAAATCTTCTGGGCCACCGGAGCCGCCCTGATGGTGCCCACACAGCTTTATGTCGACGCCGGAGGGCTCGACGCCGGATTCTTCGCCCACATGGAGGAGATCGACCTGTGCTGGCGCATACACCTCATGGGCAAGCAGATATGGGTGGTGCCCGCATCGGGGGTATATCACCTGGGAGGCGGGAGTCTGCCGGCCTCAAATCCGCGCAAGACCTACCTCAATTTCCGCAACAACCTGCTGCTTCTCCATAAGAATCTTCCCGAAAAAGACCTAAGGGGCACACTTCTGCGCCGCCGTCTGCTCGACACGCTTGCCTGGGCGAAATTCGCGGCTACATTTGACTTCGCCAACGCCGGCGCCGTCTGGCGCGCGCACCGCGACTTCGCGAAAATGCGCAAGGCATACACCGCCCACCCGTCAGAGAACCTGCTGCGCAAACCAATGCAGAGGCGCAACATCCTCACCGACTACTACCTGCGCGGAATCCGGAGGTTCAAAGACCTCTCACTCTGATCTGCCTGAGCGTGTCGCCGTCGGCCACTACCAGGAGCGCCCTCACATCCCCCATCCCTTTCAGCATCGCCACGGCATCAGCCTCGGGCGACGCCATGCATGCTGTGGCCAGAGCGTCGGCCTCGGCGCATGTGGGCGCCACAACCGTTGCCGACAGGATATCCGTGGCATACGGACGCCCGTCGCGCGGCGAAATTGTGTGGCCGAGATGATGCCCCAGACTGTCGACACGGTAATTGCGGTAATTTCCCGATGTGGCCACGCCGCAGTCGGTAAGCGCCACCACCCGCATGGCCTCGTGGGTGGCAGCACCCTCGACGGGAGCGTCAATCTGCACCTGCCAGTCGGTGCCGCGCGGATTATGGCCTCGCAAAGCCATTTCACCCCCGATTTCCACCATATAGTCCTCACAGCCGTTGCGCCTCAGCATGGCGCCCACGAGGTCACAGCCATACCCCTTTGTCACGGCCGAGAAATTGAATGTGGTGCCGGGCGACTTCTTTTCCATCAGGCCGTTGACGATGCGGCAGTCGGCGATTCCCACCAGCCGCAGAGCCGAGTCAATCTCGGCCTGAGTCGGCTCCGGCGCCTTTCCGTCGGCAGGACGACGCGAATAGCCGAACCCCCAGAGGTTTACAAGCGGAGAGACCGTAGGGTCGAAATTTCCGCCGCTGAGAGAGTACACACGCTGCGAGATACCGAACACACGGGCAATCAGCGAGTCGGTCTGCATCGACTCCCCCCGGTTTATGAGCGAGATCCGCGAGGCCGGATTGAACGGAGACAGCGACATCTCCACCTGTCTGAAAACCGCCGATATGGAGTCGGCAAGATCCCTGTCGGCACGATACGTGATGTTGTATGTGGTGTTCCACACCGCCCCCTGCGCCCTATGCCATTGAGCCCGGTGCCATTGAGCCCGGTGCCATTGCGCCCCGCTGCAGTCGTCGGGCATGAAATACATCACAATGGCGGCGATGAGGATAATAAGGTATGTCACGCCGTAACGGCGACGGTAGACTTTTTCAGGCATGGTGATAGTGATTTAGCGACCCCAAAGTTAGCGATTTTAATGCAATATAAGGGCGCCCGGGCCGTTATAAATGTGAATGGAAAAGCGCAAACACCGTGCCCTGTGGGCTTGGCTGGCGGTCGTGGCCCTGTTGGCCGCAACCGCCGTCACGTCATGCTCGCCGCGCAAGAACAACGCCGCCACACGCAAATACCAGGCCTTCATAACCCGTTACAACATCTATTACAACGGCGACACCCACTACAAGGAAACGCTCAAGGAGATGGAAGAGGGGTATCAGGACGACTATTCGCGCATGCTTTTCCTGCACCCGGCCGAGGCCAAGGCCGACGAAAAGGCGCCTCAGCCCAACGGCAATTTCGACCGCTCGATAGAGAAAGCCCAGAAAGCCATACAGCTGCGCTCGATAAAGAAGAAACCCGCCAAGAAAGCGGGCCAGAACCGCACGCAGAAACAGAAGGAGTGGCTGAAACGCGACGAGTACAACCCCTTCCTGCACAACGCCTGGCTCATGATGGGGCGCAGTCAGTTCATGAACGGCGACTTCATCGGGGCGGCGGCCACGTTCTTCTACATCAGCAAGCATTTCACCTGGCTCCCCAACACCGTCACCGAGGCGAAACTGTGGGAGGCACGCTCGTACTGCGCCATGGACTGGATGTTCGAGTGCGAGTCGATACTGACCCGTATCAAGCAGGACCAGCTGACATCGAAACAGCTCAAGGAGCTGTACTACACCACTTACGCCGACTATTACGTAAAGAAACAGGAATACCCCAAGGGCGCCGAGATGCTCAGGCAGGCGATTCCGCTGACATCGGGGCAGCAGAAGACGCGCCTCAACTTCCTGTTAGGGCAGGTACTGCAGAAAACCGGCGACAATGCCGGTGCCTACAAGGCGTTCGCCAAGGCCGGCGGTTCGCAGGGGGCGTCGTACCGCACCAAGTTCAACGCCCGCATCAAGCAGAGCGAGGTCTTCGAGGGCACCGACATAATGCCCGAGGTCAAGGCGCTGAAACGCATGGTGCGCTATGACCGCAACAAAGAGTACCTCGACCAGGTGTATTACGCCATAGGCAACCTCTATCTGAGCCGCCGCGACACCGCCAACGCCATCGAGAACTATGAGCTTGCCGTGGAAAAGTCGACCCGCTCGGGCATCGACAAGGCCATAGCGCAGGTAACCCTGGGCGGCCTCTACTATGACCGCCACCAGTACAACAAGGCCCAGCCCTGCTACTCCGAGGCGGTGCCGCAGCTCCCCGAGACCTGGCCCGACTACCGCGTGATCAAGCGCCGCAGTGACGTGCTTGACGAGCTTGCCGTGTACTCGCAGAACGTGGAGCTGCAGGACTCGCTCCTGCGCCTGTCGGAGATGACACCCGAGCAACAGCTTGAGGTCATCAACAAAATCATCGACGAGCTCAAGAAGAAAGAGAAGGAGGAGGCCGACGCCGCAGCACGCGAGGAGTTCCTGGCCAAGAACGAAGGGAACCAGCTGCAGTCGAACAACACCCAGACCTTCACGATGAACAACGGCGACAACTCATGGTATTTCTACAATACGATGACCAAGAACTCGGGACGCACCGAATTCCAGCGCCGCTGGGGCAACCGCAAGCTTGAGGATGACTGGCGCCGCCGCAACAAGGCGTCGTTCAATTTCAACGACTTCGACACCCCCTCGGGCGACGACGATGCCGACACCGAACAGGCCGCTGACTCTATCGCCGCCGGCGACACCCCCGACAAGCCCGATGAAGAGGCCGCAAAGAAGGAATCTGACCCGCATTACCCGGAATATTACCTCAAGGACATCCCCAAGACCGACCTCGACAAGCAGAATGCCAACGACATCATACAGGAGGGTCTTTACAACATGGGCGTGATCCTCAAGGACAAGATGGAGGACTTCCCCGCCGCGGAAAGCGAGTTCGAAAGCCTGCTCACGCGCTATCCCGACAACACATACCGCCTCGACGTGTACTACAACCTCTATCTGATGTACATGCGCGCCGGGCAGACGGCCAAGGCCGAGAAGTACCGCAACCTCATACTCTCGGACTTCGCCGACTCGAAATACGGCATAGCCATGCGCGACCCCGACTACATAGAGTCACTTCGCCGCATGCAGCAGGTCGAGAACCAGCTGTATGACCAGGCTCTGGACGCCTACCTCAACAACCGCAACAGCGAGGTGCATGCCGTCTACGGCACTGTCACCGAGAAGTATCCGCTGAGCAAGCTGATGCCCAAGTTCATGTTCATCGAGGCGCTCTCGCTCGTTACCGACAAGCGCCCCGAAGAGTTCAAGACCGTGCTGCGCGAGATGCTTGAGCGATTCCCCGACACCGACCTCACCCCATACGCATCGGCCTACCTGAAAGGTATTGCCCAGGGGCGTCAGCTGCAGGAGGGAGCCTCGAACATGCGCCCCATGCTCTGGGATATCAAGCTCAGCAACGACTCGGTGGCCGGACAGGCTGACGGCGAAGTGAAATTCGAGATCAACCACGACGATGAACAGCTGCTGATCCTGCTCTTCCCCACCGACGTGATCTCGCAGAACGCCCTGCTCTACAACGTGGCGCGCCACAACTTCACATCATTCATGGTCAAGGACTTCGACCTTGAGCAGATGAACTTCGGGCGCCTCGGTCTGTTGATAATAAAAGGCTTTGACAATGTCGACGAGCTGAACTATTACCGCCAGGTGCTGAACCGGAACACCAGTTTCGAGATGCCCCCTGAGGTACGCCCCGTGGTAATCTCGAAGAAGAACTTCGACACCCTGCTGCAGTCGGGACGTTCGTTCGACGACTACTTCAACTATATGCGCGACAAGACATACCAGGACACCCAGGAGACCGTTCTGCCCCCCGAGCTGATTGAATCGCTTGCCGAGGCAGAAGCCGCCGAGGCCGGAGCCGCGGCGGCGGCTCCGAGTGATGGGGAAGTTGAGCAAGTTGAAGCAGTTGAAGAAGTTAAGAGAAATGAAGAGGTTGATGAAACCTCTGAGGGTGATGAACCCCAGGCACCTGCAGACAAACCTGTGATGTCAGACAAGTCTGTGATGTCAGACAAGTCAGACCCGTCCGACAAGTCCGACGAGTCCGACGGAACCACCCAGGGCGCCGAAACCACCCGGCCCCAGCCTAAAACTCAGAAAGCACAGGCACCG
>CALJBF010000088.1 GCA_938027385.1 uncultured Porphyromonadaceae bacterium
TTCAGATTTTGTGTATAAAAGAGAGACTGCCTAACTTTGCTTGTTAGACAGCCTCGCGTTGCTTTGCCTGCGGGATGGGGTCAGTCTATGCTGGCCTTGATGGTGTCGACGATGTAGCGCACATCGTCGTCGGTGACCCAGGGGCCGGCGGGGAGGCACATGCCCACGCGGAAGATTGCCTCGCTGACGCCGTTGACGTAGGCCGGCGAACCGGCGTAGACGGGCTGCCGGTGCATCGGTTTCCAGACGGGGCGCGCCTCGATGTTGGCGGCGTCGAGGGCCACGCGCATGGCCTCGACGTTTGCGTTGGGCTGACAGTCGGTGGTGGCCGACGTGGCGGCGTGTGTCACACCGGCGGCTCCGCCTACGGCTCCGCTGACAACCGCCTTATACGCCTGTTCCTGGCCGCGGACGTGCAGGTCGGGGTCGAGCGTGACGGCGCAGAGCCAGAAGTTGGAATCGTAACGCGGCGAGGGGTTGACGTGCAGCGTTACCCCGGGGACATCGGCCAGCAGTTCTGCGTAGAGCGCCTGCACATGGCGGTGATGGGCGATGTGCTCGTCGACAACCGTCATCTGGCCGCGGCCGATGCCGGCGCAGATGTTCGACATGCGGTAGTTGTAGCCGATGTGCTCATGCTGGTAGTAGGGATACGACTCGCGGGCCTGGGTGGCGTAGAACAGTATCTCGCGCCTGGCAGCCTCATCATCGCAGATCAGGGCGCCTCCGCCCGAGGTGGTGATCATCTTGTTGCCGTTGAACGACAGCACGCCGTAGCGGCCGAAAGTGCCCAGCACCTGGCCGTCGAACCGCGAGCCGAAACCCTCGGCGGCGTCCTCGATCACAGGAATGTCGTGGCGCCGGGCCACCTCCATGATGCGGTCGGCCTGGTAGGGCATGCCGTAGAGGGCCACCGGTACGATGGCCTTGGGCTTTCGGCCGGTGCGGGCGATGCGGTCGCGGATAGCCTCGTCGAGCAGGTCGGGATCCATGTTCCACGTCTCTGCCTCGGAGTCGACGAACACCGGCGTGGCTCCGAGGTACCTCACCGGGTGGCTCGACGCGCAGAACGTGAACGACTGCACCAGCACCTCGTCGCCCGGCCCCACGCCGCACCCTATCAGCGCCAGATGCACCGCCGCCGTACCGGCGCTCAGCCCCACAACCGACTTGTGCAGGGGCGCGGCATCCTCGCGGCGGTTCACGAACGCCTCGAGGTCGGCCTCGAATCCATTCACGTTCGGGCCCATCGGCACCACCCAGTTCTGGGCGAAGGCCTCCTCTATAAACTCCATCTCGCGCCCCGACATATGCGCCAGGCACAGCAATATCCGTTCACATTTCATTATTGATGACTCAGTATTAGGATATACCACAGTTTTAGATCTTTATATCTAACGGAACATACCCAGATTTATATTTAATTACTTTAGCTGGTACACCAGCAACTACCCCACCTGGCGGAACATCGCGGATTACAACTGCTCCGGCGCCAATCAGACAGTCACGGCCCAACTCATTTACTCCTGTCATTACCGTACTTCCCATACCTATATAGGCATATGGTTCTACAGAAATAGACGCCCCTAAATTCACACCATTGGAAACAAAAACGCCGATTTCCAATCTGGTATGATGGATGATATTTGCGCCCACAGATATCATTACAAAATCTCCAATCCTGACATGAGGCATAACAAGCGTATTTGCAAGAATATAGACCCCATTTCCCGAAATTTGCACATCAGGGGATACAATTACTGACGGGTGTATATACGACGGTGTTTCATATCCCAATTCGCGGGCCCGTTGCAGAACGTTCACCCTGAAATGATTGTCTCCAACGGGACAATAAACCGCCTCGACTCCATATTTTTCCCGGAGCCGGGGTAGCGTTGACACCGCTCCCAATACCGGAACCCCACAAATCAAGGTGCCAATCTTGGTAACAT
>CALJBF010000089.1 GCA_938027385.1 uncultured Porphyromonadaceae bacterium
AACGACCCTCTGATTAACAGTCAGATGCTCTAACCAACTGAGCTATTGAAGCATAAACGAAAGGCGGTGGCATGCGCCACAGGCGCCGTTCGGGAAAATATTGTGTACCCCTCGGGGTTTGCGGTGCAAAATTACGTCACTTTTTTCAAATACGCAATTTTTTTGCCGTTTTTTTGCACTTTATGATAAAGACAGGCGTGTCGGCAGGTGCATTTCATGATAAAAAACAGCCCGGAACGCGGATGTTCCGGGCTGTCATAAGTGTGGAATGGTGGATTATCTGACAACTACCTTGCGGCCGTTGTGGATGTAGATGCCGGGAGCGTTGGGAGCCTCGTTCAGGCGGATGCCCTGCATGTTGTACCATACGGCGTCGGTGGCAGCGGCCTCTTCATCGAAGATGCTGTCGATAGCTGTAGAGGTGTTGCTGTCGTCGCCCACAGGTGTGGGGTGGTAGGTGATCTGGGTGGGTGTCGACGAAACCTCCACATCAAATGTGAAGAAGGCGTCCCATTGTGCGCCGTTGTTCATGCTGTTGAGGTCGTGGGTGTCGTTGAACCAGGCGCGTATGGTCTGTTTGCCCTCTTTGGCAATCCATACGGGGTTGGTGGGGGTGCTGCCGTCGCGGTTGCCGCCGTTGGCGGTGAGTACGATGGTTTCGCCCGGAGCCACGCCCGGAGCGTTCTGGCCGCTGTAAGCGTCGCACCATACGATGTTAGAGGTCTGGGGCGTGCCGTTCACGACTTCGTTGAACTGGATGCCGTGCTTGACGCCGGCCGGAGAGGTGGTGCCTGTGGTGTTGCGCACATAAGCGCGGAAGTTGATGCGGTCGCCCGGACGGATGGGGTCGTCGCCGGCGGCGCGCAGGCTGCCTGTCTCGGTCACTTTGTACCACTCTACGCGATCGATTACAAACGGGGTGTTGCCCGGATTGCTGTTCACGGCATAGTGGACGGGCTCGGTGGTTGTGGCCGAGCCGATGGCGTTGAAAGAGCGCTCGCGGCTGTTGTCGGTGCGGTCTGATTCGCCCGTTACGGCTGCCACGACGGCTTTCACCACATGACCGCCGGCTTCGGCGGTGTAGGTGCCGTCGACAGTTATGTCAGTGTAGTAGCCTGCCATGATGGCCTCGGTGGTGGTGGCGGTGCCGATGGTCCGGCCGTCGACGGTGACGGTCACGCGGATGTTCTTGCCCGAGGGGAGGTCGACTGCCGAGTTGTTGGCAACACGCACTGTAAACGAGCTGAGCACGGTTCCGGCAGTTACAGAGGGGGTGCCGGGGTTCCAGAAGATGTGGGTGGGCACAAGGTTGAAACCGGTCACGGGCTGTTCGGGCTCGTCGTCGCCGTCTTCGTAGGGGCGGAACTTGCCGGGATTGTCGAGGTCATCGGCCGGGTCGGGGTTCTCGTTGTAAGAGGGGAGCGACATCGGGAAGGTGTAGGTTGCCGAGAGGGTATTGTTGGCGGCGTATGTGTCGGGGTGGTTCTCGGGGTTGTCGAGACGGCAGGTGAGTGTCACCGCGCCGTTTGCAACGGTATAGGTGTTGTCAGCGTTCCAGCCGCCGAGGCCGTTTGCTCCGCCACCGTTGTTGGGGGTGACGTCAATCCATTCGCCGGGGTTGACGGTGTTGTCGATGTCATTCCAGCGCATGCCGGTGTTGTACTCGGGCGAGCCTGCGCCGAGACCCCAGAGGATACCCTTGCCGCTGCCCAGGCGGGCGGCTGTGCGGCCGAAGTTGCCCACGATTGCATGCGGAATCAGTCGGTCGCCGGCGCTGACCTCTGTCAGGGCAGAGCCGTCTTCGTTGGTGAAGTAGACCTTTACGATTGCCAGGTCGATACCGTCGCGCACGGGGGTCACCTCGATGTCGGGCTCGCCGGGTTCGTCGCCGGTGGTCTTGACGTTGATTTCTTTCGAACGGTCGTTGTTGGTGCGGTCGGTATCGCCTTTGAGGCGGTTGGTCGGGTCGACAGTCGCGGTGAATGTGTGCTCGCCCTTGGTGGCTGTCCAGGTGGCAGGGATGGTGAGGATGCGCGAGCCGCTGAGCCCCTCCTTCACGGTAAGGGTGCCGACCTGCGCGCCGTCAACCTTGACGACTACGTTGAAACTTGTGCCTTCGGGGATGGCGTCGCCGCTGTGGTCGAGGCGAACCTTGAATGTCACCTTGTCGCCGTCGTACATGTCGGGCTTGCCGGCCTGGGTGTTCCAGTCGAGGCCGCCGAGTCTGACGTCATATTTCAGGTCGGGCTGCACCGGGGTGTCGCCGCCGTCATCCTCATAATCGCGGAATTTGCCGGGATTATTGAGGTCGTCGGCCTTGTCGGGGTTCTCGTTGTAGGTGGGCAGCGCCTTGGGGAAGGTGTATGAGGCGCTGAGCATGTTGTTCGCGCTGTTGCCGTCGTTGTATTTTGTTGGCGAGTCCATGCGGCATGTCAGGGTCACGTCACCGGCCACGACGATATAGTTCAGGGCTGAGTTGAAACCTGTCGAGCCTGTGCCCGAACCGCCTCCGTTGGGGGTTACGTCGATCCATTCGCCCGGGGCGAGGGTATGGCTTGAGTCATCCCACAGCATGCCGGTCTGGTATTCGGGCGAGCCTGAGCCCAGAGCCCAGAGCACGCCCTGGCCGCTGCCGAGGTTGATGGTGTTTGTGCCGTAGTTGGCCACTATGGCGTGGGGAATGAGCTCGTCGCCCGCATTCACCTCGTCCATCGAGCTGCCGTCGGCTTTCTCGAAGTAGACTTTCAGCACGCCCATGTCGTAGGCCTCGCCTGAGGGAACAATTTCGATCTCAGGCTCTTCGCCTTCGGGAATATCCTTTACGTTCACGTCTTTTGTGCGCGAGTTGTTGGTGCGGTCGCTCTCATGTTTGAAACGGCCTTTGGTATCGACAGTGGCGGTGAACGTGTGTTCTCCCTTGGTGGCTGTCCACGATGTGGGGAACTCGATGATTTTTGATCCGCTGAGACCGTCTTTCACGGTGTAAGTGAAAGTCTGGGTGCCGTCGACATTGATGGTGACGTCGAATTTGGCGCCTTCTGCGGGGATGGCATTGCCGGTGAGGTCGAGGCGTACCTTGAAGGTCACTTTGTCGCCGTCGTACATGTCGGGCTTGCCGTTCTGGGTGTTCCAGTCGAGGCCGGTGAGTTTCACGTCATAGCCGGTGAGGGTGTCGAAGATGTTGACAGGGATCTCAATCCCCTCGGGCGTGGGGTAATCCGGCAGATACGAGCACCAGTCGGCCGAGTCCTCGTCGATTGTAGTGGTGGCAGACACGGCACCCTTGGCGGCGTCGCCGCCATACCAGGGCCACTGGCCGTTGAAGAACTGTTCGCCGACGGTAGGCTCATGCACTGTGCCCTCTTCAATCACGATATTGCTGAGGTTGCAGCTGCCCTGAATATTGCCGACGCCCGAGGTGTGGGGGCTTGCGCTGTAGCTGATCTCGCAGCCCGACAGGCCCGCGCCAGAGATGTAGAGGCCGTCGATTGTCACGCCGCTGTTGGTGCCGGTGACACGCAGGGCCTCGGCAGGGCAGTCATAGCAGTAGTTGTTTTTTACGGTGGCGGTATTCGTACCCTCGAAGTCGATGGCGGCGTAGTCGCGGCCCCAGCACTCCCATGGTGTGCCGCAACGCACAAGCACGTTCTCCTCGATGAGGACATCTTCCATTGACCCGCGTGAGAAGGTATCGTTGCAATGGATACCCGATGACATGAATGTGTCTGCGATATAGTTGTTGTGGACATGCTGGTTCTTGCCGCCGTAGATGGCGATGGCACCTGCACGCCATACAAAGTCGATGGTGTTGTAGCAGAAGGTGTTGCCGCTCTGTGTGCCCAGGGCCGGGTCATCCCAGCAGGCAAGGCCGTCATCGCCGGTGTTGCGGATCGAGCAGTTGAATACCGCCGAGTTTGATGTGCCGCGGCAGAAGTTCACGCCGTCGGCGAAATTGTCTCGGATACGGCAGTTCGTCAGACGCACGTTTGACTTCTTGTTGGCGTTGTTGTAATCACCGAACCACCAGCCACACTCGAAGTGCTGTTCCCACACGTCGTGGAACACCGATCCTGCGCACCAGATATCCATGAAACATTTGTAGACGGCGTTCTCGCCCTGGCGGTCGGCCAGGTTCGAGTTGATGTACATGTGGCACCACTCGATGTTGTCGCAGAGGCTTGAGCCGCAGTTGCTGGGGTTGCCGCCAGAGATGCCGCCGCCGAACTGTTTCCAACCCGTGAACTGGATATTGGTATGCCACATTCCGGCGCCCATGACCTTTACGTTCCGGCCCGATAGCGAGAGGATGCCGTGGCCACCCTCGCCGTTGTGACCCATGTACCAGGTGCCTTTGGGCACGAACATGATGCCGCCTACGGCACTGGCGGCCGAGAAACATCTCACGAATGCATCACGGTTGTCAAACGAGGGCTGGTCAGGTTTTGCGCCATAGTCGGTGACGGTGAAAATCTGACGGCCGTTCGCGTCGTCGGCGGGGTCGAGCTCGTCGGGAACGACCTCGAGCTCAAGGAAGTCGACACCAACTTCCTCACCTTTAGTACAGCGGACCTCAATGTTGTCGCCTGGCTGGATCATGGTGTTGATCTGTACGTGGCGCTCGTCGAAACAGAAGTTCTGCGCATCACCGCCCGACTGGCTGGGCGAACCGCTCCCTTTCGAGAAATACTGATACATGTAGTAAGAGCTGATGGGCAGGTCGCCGGCTTTGGTGCCGTTTACATAGATGGCAAGGTTGCCTTCGGCCTCGGCATAGCCCCCGGCGTTGCCAGAACCCCCGACATGACTGTCTTTGATGGTGTAGCGGATTGTGACACCGTCACCGGCAGTGGTGGCCTTCCATGTCACGGAACCGCCTACGGGGAGTGCTACATATGCCTGGCTTGAGGCCGATGTGGCTTTGTTTGATGCATCCCAGTCGGGTGACGTCTTGAGTGTGGCGCCACCGTTCAGAACGGCCTGGCCGGCCTCGTTGCAGTCATAGCGCGTGTATGGCATGATGGCGCCATAAGCTGTCAGCGCAGGCTTGACCTCCGGCACCGGATAGGCGTCGTAGGCAGCCCCGGCCGACGGCAGTGCCAGCGGCAGCCATGCGGCCGCCAGCAGCAGTTTTAGGGATAATCCTTTCATTCTGTATGTTGATAGATTCATGAAATTAAATTCAGGTGAATGTTCATGCGGTTCATTGACCGTGAGGATTTGTTTGATTTGTCAAGTCAGTCTGATGTGTAAAATTGCCGTAACAGTCGGAACAGAATGTCGGATTGAAAAAGTCGTGTATAAATATAAGCTGATAGTAATGAATCTGTGATTCGGGTGGCGACTCGCGTCGCGGCACACTTTGAAATATGTTGCAAAATTATCATCATGACCCCCTCTGCCCAAGAAATATAGCCGTTCTATAGTGGTAAATTTTCTCAATCGCTTGATTGTAAGCGATATTTTATGCAACTTACCTGTGTGGAAATATAGCCGGTTTCGGGCTCTCACCCCCGGGAAGTCAGACCCGTCGGACTCGT
>CALJBF010000090.1 GCA_938027385.1 uncultured Porphyromonadaceae bacterium
TCCGCGGCGCTACCTGGGTTTCGATCCACAACGGCGGCGGCGTAGGCTGGGGCGAAGTAATCAACGGCGGTTTCGGCATGGTAATTGACGGTTCTGCCGAGGCCGACAGGCGCATCAGCGAGATGCTTTTCTGGGACGTGAACAACGGTATCTCACGCCGTGCCTGGGGCCGCAACAAGGGTGCCCTCGATGCCATCCGCCGCGAGATGGAACGCACGCCTGGCCTGAAGGTAACCCTCCCCAATATCGTAGACGACAACATCATAGCAGATTCATTCTGATTCATATCTGACTCATATATGAAACACGAAATAAGTGCCGAATGGCTCACCATAGACAAAGTAGGTGAAATACTGCGCGAGCATGCCGAGCTGTCGCTCAGCGCCGATGCCCGCAACCGCATCGAGACCTGCCGCAACTACCTCGACAACAAGATGGAGACCCAGAAGGAACCCATCTACGGCATCACCACCGGTTTCGGCTCGCTCTGCAACATCTCGATTGACGCCACACAGCTGCGTCAGCTCCAGAAAAACCTGGTGATGAGCCACAGCTGCGGCGTGGGCGAGCGCGTGCCCGACGACATCGTGCGCCTGATGCTGCTGCTCAAGGCGCAGTCGCTGAGCTACGGCAACTCGGGCGTGCAGCTCGTGACCGTGCAGCGCCTGCTCGACTTCTTCAACAACGACATACTGCCGGTAGTGTACCAGCAGGGTTCGCTCGGCGCCTCGGGCGACCTGGCCCCGCTGGCCAACATGAGCCTCCCCCTGCTCGGTCTCGGCATGGTCAGCCACAAGGGTGAACTGCGCCCCGCGGCCGACGTGCTTGCCGAAATGGGCTGGGAACCGATTGAACTGCAGTCGAAAGAGGGTCTGGCCCTGCTCAACGGCACACAGTTCATGAGTGCCTACGGCGTGTGGTCGCTGCTCAACGCCAAGCGCCTGTCGAAACTGGCCGACAAGATTGCCGCCATGTCGCTCGACGCGTTCGACGGCCGCATAGAGCCGTTCTGCGACGCCGTGAACGTGGTGCGCAACCACAAGGGGCAGATTGAGACGGCACGCGTGATGCGCCGCTGGCTCGAAGGCTCCGAGCTGATAAAACGCCACAAGGAGCATGTGCAGGATCCCTACTCGTTCCGTTGCATCCCGCAGGTGCACGGTGCCGCGAAAGACACCCTGGCGCATGTGTGGCATGTGCTCGAGGATGAGATCAACGCCCCGACCGACAACCCCACGATATTCCCCGAGCTCGACATGATTGTGTCGGCCGGCAACTTCCACGGTGAGCCCATCGCCCTGCCGATGGACTTCCTGGCCGTAGCCATGAGCGAGCTCTCCAACATCTCTGAACGACGCATCTACAAACTCATCGGCGGCACGCGCGGTCTCCCCTCGTTCCTGGTGGCACGTCCCGGTGTGAACTCGGGTTTCATGATTCCCCAATACGCCGCCGCTTCGATTGTCAACCAGTCGAAAGGGCTCTGCTGGCCTAACAGCTGCGACTCCATCCCCTCGTCGCAGGGTCAGGAAGACCATGTGTCGATGGGTTCGAACGCCGCCACAAAACTTTACCGCGTGGTGAACAACACCGAGCGCGTGCTTGCCATAGAGCTGTTCAACGCCGCACAGGCTCTTGATTTCCGCCGGCCGCTGAAATCGTCGCCCGCAATCGAACAGTGGCACGCCGAATACCGCAAGGTGGTGCCGTTCATCGAGAACGACACCGTGATGTCGCCGCTGATCGAGGCCTCGGTCAACTTCATCCGTCAGAATCCCGCTACAGATGTTGCTGATTAAGAATATCGGCGCCATCCTGGGCGCACGCATTGCGGCTCCCGAGGCTCTCAAGGGCGGAGAATTGGCTGATCTGCCTATTGTCACCGACGCATGGCTTACAGTCGACGGCGAGCGCATAGCCGCTTTCGGCACGCAGGCCGACATGCCTGCCGAGTCAGGTTTTCAGACCGTGGTCGACGCCCGCGGGGGATACATCCTCCCGACTTTCTGCGACTCGCACACGCATATTGTGTATGCCGGTAGCCGCGAAGGTGAGTTCCGCGACAAGATCGCCGGTCTGAGCTATGAGGAGATAGCGCGCCGCGGAGGCGGCATCCTCAACTCGGCCGACCGTCTGCACGAAACATCCGAGGACGAGCTTTTCGCACAGGCTCACGCCCGTCTGCGCCAGGTAATGGCAAAGGGCACAGGCGCCATCGAAATCAAGAGCGGTTACGGACTCAACACTGCCGACGAGCTGAAGATGCTCCGCGTCATCCGCCGTCTTGCCGAGGCCGAACCGGGCATGACGATAAAATCAACATTTCTCGGCGCACATGCCGTAGGACGCGAGTTTGTGGGGCGCCAGAGCGAATACGTTGACATGCTCATCGACGAGATGCTCCCCGCTGTGGCCGCCGAAGGACTCGCTGATTTCGTGGATGTATTCTGCGACAAGGGTTTCTTCACTGTCGACGAGACCGACCGCATACTCGCCGCAGCTTCCCGCTACGACATACGCCCGAAAATCCATGCCAACGAGCTTGACGCCTCGGGCGGCGTGCAGGTCGGCGTACGCCACGGAGCGCTGTCGGTCGACCATCTCGAACGCATGGGTGCCGAAGAGATAGAGTGCCTGCGCGGCTCGCAGACCATAGCCACCATGCTGCCGGGCGCCTCGTTCTTCCTGGGAATGCCCTACGCTCCGGCCCGCGACGCCGTTGGCGCCGGCCTGACCATTGCTCTCGCCTCTGACTACAACCCCGGCTCGTCACCCTCGGGCGACATGCGGTTTGTCTGGGCACTCGGATGCATAAAGATGCGCCTAACCCCCGAACAGGCCCTCAACGCCGTGACGCTCAACGGCGCCGCCGCCATGGGACTGTCGGCCGACTACGGTTCGGTCACACCCGGCAAATACGCGTCGCTGGTCATGACACATCCCCTCCCCTCGCCGGCCTACATCCCGTATGCCTACACCGAGCCCTGGATTGCCCGCGTGTTCCACAAGGGGCGCTGAATAAGAGGCTGTTTAATAACCGGTTGAAAAATATTTAATAATTTTTAGTGTAGTGACAACTTCCGTTCGGGGAGTTGTCACTACCTT
>CALJBF010000091.1 GCA_938027385.1 uncultured Porphyromonadaceae bacterium
GGAGCGGATTGTCCTTCCGGCCGGGGTCAAGAGACTTGAATATTATGCATTTTCCGGAGGGCTTGAAACTACGGAAATAGAGATTCCGGGAGTGGAAGTTATTGGAGAGCACGCACTTGGGGGAATGCCTGAATTAAAGAAAATTGTGTTTCCGGCTTCTCTCAGATGGATTACTGGGAAGCCGTAAGATACAACAACCTGGAGGAAATCCGGTTTGAATCAGACGGTACGGATGCGGAATGCTCCTTATATTACAACTGCCTTACAAGCAGACCAAAAGCGGTTTATTGCGCACGTCCGCTACCACCGGTTATAAATCATTATGAGTTGTTTGTATCGGATGGCGGCGAGAACCGGGAGAAGGTCTGTTACTCACTGATTTTCGGGGGATTCGCGCACATGCAGAATGTAAAACTGTATGTGCCTGTGGGGTATGGCGAGGTGTACCGCCAGCACCGTTTCTGGGGGGCGATGCAGGTACTGGAATATGACTTCGATGCCGGTGTGGCGATTTCGGTGGCGGATGTTAAGGATGATGTCACTCCCCTCTATGACCTACTGGGGCGCAACGTGGCGCAGGTCGATTCGGCGCCTCCGGGCATCTATGTCAGAGCGGGCCGCAAACATCTGGTCAGGTAACCGTCAGATGACCGCCCGGAACGACAATATTTTGGGCGATTTTGCGGCAATTTCGGTAATATTCGGCAATATGCGGTAAAATAAGCCGAAATAAAGATATTTTGCGAAATATTTGTGTATATTTGCATCATATTGCGATGCAGACCCGTTTCGTGCGCGCTTATGTCACATTGCTCCAGCTGTCGGGTCATACAGCCAGTATCTTGTCAATCCATTTATTCACAAAGTATTAGATCTATGAAGAAACCTCTTGTACTTCTGACTGCAGCCACAGTGGCGGTGGGAGGCATTATGGTTGCCGCCAATCATGCCAACGGACGTTTCAGCCGTGTGCCGCGCAATGCCGTGGAGTCGGCCGAAATTCCGGTAGACCGTGCCGCGCAGACCGCCGCCGCGCGTGCCGCCTTCGCCACCGACGGTGACGCACCGTCGCTCAGGGCCGGCGGGATGACGGCCATGCTCCCCGTGCCGTTTGAGATCGAGCCTACGGCCGATGACATCAGCTATTTCACCATCATCGACCTTAACGAGAACGCCGGCAATTACGACAAGTGGAAGTATCAGTCGAATTTCAAGGGGCTTGTGTCGCCAAGTTCGTCGAGCCATGCCGAGGATGACTGGGCCATCACCCCGGTGATCAATTTCACAGACGCCACGAAACTCTATGAGCTTACGTTCGACGCCTATACGAACATGCCCGCGCCCCATTGCGGCACAATTGAGGTGTATGTCGGCACCGCCGACACCCCCGAGGCGATGACCGTGAAGATCGGCGAGCTCAGGCAGTTTTCGTCGCCGAAACGTGAAGAGCGCGTGGCGTTCGCCATGCCGTTCGCCGTTCCGGCCGCCGGGCAGTACCGCATCGGTTTCCACTGCGTGACCGATCCCGCCGACTGCGAGGAGCCGTGGCCCGTGGTGCTCCAGAAGATTGCCGTCGACGAGAAGGCCGGCGAGGTCGGGGCGCCCCAGCCTGTGATCGGCGCCACGGCCCAGGCCGCTCCGCAGGGTGAGCTGAAAGCCACGGTGACGTTCACCATGCCCTCGAAAGAGCTTACCGGCAATGACATACCTGCGTCGCAGACCCTTGTGGCCACAGTGAAGTCGGTACAGGGTGAAACGGTTACCGAAACCAAAACTGTAAGCGGTGTCCCCGGGTCGGTGCAGACCCTTGACATCGCCACCGCGCAGGGCGACAACGTGATTGTAATCACCGTGGCCGCCGGTGCCAACGAAGGTGAGCCGGCTGAGGTGCCCGTCTACACCGGGGTGGTGCGTCCGATGCGCGTGCAGGGTCTGACTGCCACCGTGCCTGAAGACAACATGTCGATGACCCTGACATGGAACGCCCCCATTGCCGGCGAGAATGACGGCTATGTGGATTTCGACGCCCTTGAATATGACATATACAAGCGTGACGCCGAAGGCGAGTATCAATATTTCACCACCGTGGGGAAGGCAAAGACATATACCTACACCGTCGATGCCGGGATGGCGCTGCACACCGTGGCCCTGCGGGTGCTGGGCCGCAATGCCGCCGGAACGTCGACCGACGTCATAAACTATACGTTCGACGAACCGGTGTATGTGCTCGAGACCCTTGGGGTGCCATACAGCATGCCTGCCACCGAGAAGTTCGACAATCTTCAGGCCCGCTACACGCCGGTGCGCAACGACTACCCTGACGAATATTACGGCCGCTGGTTCTTCGGCGACCCCACGGAGATGGCCGAGGATGACAACCAGTCGGCCCTGCTGGCCTACAACCCGCTCTCTGACGGCGACACCCGGGGCCGCGTGCGTCTGCCGCAGTTCTCGACCAAGGGGATACACAGCGCCACTTTCACGCTGAAGTATCTGCGTTACGGCTCGAACGCCTCGCAGATGCACCTCTACATAACAGCCTACGGCGAGGATCTCGAGAAACTTGCCGACCTCGACTGCTCGCAGGCCACCGACTGGAAGACCGAGACCTTCCCCCTGCCGCTCAAGTTTCAGGACCGCTCGTGGATCCAGATCGTGATTGACGTGGACCTCGACGACTATTACTATATGTACGGCATCGACGAATACAGTTTCTCGACCGGCGCGCAGACCGACCTTGCGGTGACCGGTTTCACCGGCGACGAGCAGGCCCCGGCATGTTCGCCGGCCACGTTCACCGCCGAGGTGTCGAATGTGGGCTTTACCGAGATCAGTGACGCCCACATGCGTTTCGACCTGCTTGACGGCGTGAGTGTGGTGGCCACCGAGACCGTGGCTGTCGGCACCATGACTATGGGCGAGCACAGGAATGTGAGCGCGTCGTTCACCCCTGCGGCAGAATATCTGGGCAAGCGCCTGTCGGTAAGGGCCACGATAGAATCAGAGTCTGACGGCCAGGCAGGCAACAACACCTCTACATTCTGGTTCTCGGTGATAGCCCCCGAGTCGCCCGTGGTGACCGACCTCCGCGCGTCGAGCGCCGACAATGCCGTCACGCTTACATGGAGCCGTCCGTCGCTGGCAAAGGCATACACCGAGTCGTTCGAGTCAGTGGCGCCCTTTGCCTATGAGGGTCAGATGGGCGAGTTCGACACCTTCGACGGCGATGGCCAGACGGTGTACATGTTCGACCCCGCGCAGAACCCGATGCCCAACGAGAATCTGCCCAAGGCGTTCCTGGCCGTGAACCATTCAGAACTTGTGAATCCCGAGGGGCTTGAGGCACACACCGGCGAGATGTATCTCCTGGCCACCTGCCCCGAAATGACGAACGCCAAACCCACTCCCGACGCCGCCGACGACTGGCTGATCTCGCCCGAGGTACCCGGCGGCCGTCTGGTAAGTTTCTGGGTGAACATCATAAACGAGAAATACCCCGAGAATATCGAGGTGCTTGCCTCTACTACCGGCAATGAACCTGCCGATTTCACCGTCACCCTCAATAAGATGAAACTTGAGCGCACCGGCTGGCAGAAAGTGCAGGTAGCACTGCCTGACGATGCCCGCTACTTCGCGATACACTATGTGAGCCGCGACATGTTCGGCATCCTCATCGACGATGTCACATACCCCTCGATGCTTGAGCCGTTCGCGCTAACCGGATATAATGTGTACCGCGACGGCGTGAAAGTCGCCTCTGTCGCCGACGGCCCGTTTACCGACGGCGGCGTGGAGCTTGGCCGCACATACACATACACTGTCGAGGCTCTTGACGGCGACAAGCCGTATGCCATGTCGCGTCCCGTGACCGTCGTGCATGACAATTCGGCCATCGACGGCATCGGCAACGCAACGGCAATGGTGCGCGGCGTCAAGGGTGGTATCGAGCTTACCGGTCTCGCAGGCCGCGGGGTCAGCGTGTTCGACATGGCTGGCCGTCTTGTCGCCCGTCGCGACGCTGTCGGCCAGGCTGAGGTGCTACCCGTTGACGCAGGCATATATCTGGTGGTGACTGATGGCGGCATGCGCGCAAAAGTCACCGTGCTGTAACCGCAGTAAAGTCCATATAATACAGGCCGCGGTACCCCCTCCTGGGGCGCCGTGGCCTGTGTCGTTCACCGGGGTGAACCATGCCGCGTGGCCTGTTGTTTATTACTTTGAACCGCAAAGGTTCAGGCTTACGTTAACAGTATCACAACTAAAAACATAATACTATGGCCACAGATCCCAAAAGTATCAGGGGCACCCGCACCGAGAAATATCTGGTGACGGCTTACCTCGCCGAGTCAACGGCATATACACGCTATATGTTCTATGCCAAGCAGGCAAACAAGGAGAAACTATTCCCTATCGAGCAGATTTTCACCGTAACAGCCAACAACGAGATGCACCACGCAAAGGTGTATTTCAAATTCCTTCAGGGTGGCAAGGTGGAAGTGCCCATGAATGTCGATTCAGGCGTTATCGGTACGACGGCCGAGAATCTGGCCACTGCCGCCGACGAAGAGCAGCATGAGGGTGTGGATCTCTATATCGAGGCCGCCAAAGTTGCCCGCGAGGAGGGTTTTGACGACATTGCCGAGCACTTCGAGGCTATCGCCCAGGTCGAGGCCGAGCATGAGAAACGTTTCCGCCTTTACCTGAAACGTCTGCAGGAGGGCACGCTCTGGAAACGCGACCATCCCATCCGCTGGCAGTGCCTGGTATGCGGCTACATCTATGTGGGCACAGAGCCCCCAACGGTATGTCCGGCCTGTGACCACCCGCGCGAGCACTACATGGCCATGGACGACGAAACCAACTGCGAAGTCGACTGACATTCCCCTTCGCCACACCCCTAAAATGAGGGTGTGCCAAAATTCGCAGGTATTCATTGTAGGGTCGCTACACAATGCTATTAACTTAAGGCGCA
>CALJBF010000092.1 GCA_938027385.1 uncultured Porphyromonadaceae bacterium
GTGGCAAGAAGATTCTGTCGGTAGGCTCATATACCTCGCGCACATCTGCGCCTCTACTGGGCAACGGCAACTATACCGGTAGAGGTACGGTAGGCGCGATTTCGTCATTCTCGTCATACGGCGAGGTTGACGGTGACCAGCTCCCCATGATCTGTGCCCCCGGCCAGCAGATAGTGTCGTCAATAAGCCAGTACTGGTATGAGAATCAGAAGATGACCGAGAACAACATCAACGCGCTCTCGACCTCGTTCGATCATACAAGCCCGTATTACCCGATGCAGGGCACATCAATGGCAACGCCGTTTGCCGCAGGTGTGGTGGCGCTGATGCTCGAAGCCCGTCCCGATCTCTCGAGTGAAGATATCATTTGGATTCTCAGACGAAAAGAGAATGCCACAACAGATGCACAGACCAACGGCGTTGATTTCAAACGCTGGGGTGCAGGCAAGATTAATGCCCTTAAGGCTGTTAAGGCTGCCATCGAACATGATGCGATTGGTGAGACTTTCGTCGACAACCTCGACCGCAATTTCATGATCGAATACACCGGTGCAAAACAGTACAACATAGTGGTGCCCGGCGCATCGGTAATGAATGTTACAGTATATAACCTGCAGGGTGCGGCAGTGCTCAACGCAACTGCAAGCGGCAGTACGACCGCTCTTGACGCATCGGCACTCGCATCCGGCATTTATGTGCTTGTTGCTGATACTGATCTCGGTAAGGTTACCCGCAAGATGGTGCTGAACTAAGTTTCGGCATCTGATAAAACCTAGCCCCCTGCGCGACCGAGTCGCGCAGGGGGCTGGGTTTTTGTGGGGGTATGTGACGAATGTAACGAATGTGACGTATGTGGCGTATGTGACTTAGGTTGGTTATATGGGGGTGGATTGGCTTAAGGGGAGGCGGATGTCGCCGTTTTGGTGAATTGGGGGCGGTCGCGCAGGTAGATTCGCTGAAAATTCGTAACTTTGCAGGTCAATTTGCAAATGTGACCTATTGCGTGTGAGATGAATCGCATGAACGGCAACATATCTGTCTGTCGAACGGAGACCCGTCGTGGCGGTTTCCGGGGTGTTGTCGTATTGCTGGTCATACTGGCGGGGCTGTCATTTGGCGCGCCGAAGACACACGGATTTTCGCTCGCTCTTGATTCAATTGCCGAATGGGGAAAGTTCCCGCGTTTCTGCATCGACACTTACCGGTGGGGTGCCGGATTCTTCAATTCATACGATTCGACTTATGTGCAGGGCTCGGGCAAGCTGTTCAATGCCAAGACGCGCGTACAGACGTGGACTGACTCTTATCATTTCCGTTTCGAGAACGGCTACAACATGGAGATGATGTCGAACGTCAACACCTCGCTCGGTTTCTATCTGACGTATATGGCTGTTTCTGTGGGTTATGACATGAACGTCAGCAAGTATTTCAACGGCGGCGAGGGCGCGCGCAAGCGTTTCAACCTGCAGTTCAACTGTTCGCTCTTCGCGGCCGAATATTATTCGCAGCGCAACGACGTGGGCACCAAGATACGCCGTATGGGGCCGAAGGGTGCTTCAAGGAAGGTCGACATCCCGTTCAAGGGTATCAACACCAGTTCGTGGGGCGTGGATGTCTATTATTTCTTCAACCATAAACATTACTCGCAGGCCGCGGCGCTGTATTACTCGAAGATACAGGTGCGCAGCGCCGGGTCGATGTTTGCCGGGCTTGCCCTTTTCAGCGACGACTATCATTTTGATTTCAGCGAGCTTACTGACGAGAATACACAGCTCCCGCCGACCTGGGACGTGAGCAATTATCAGGTAAAGCACATGAACTACGCCCTGCGTGTGGGGTATGCCTACAACTGGGTTTTCCATCCGGGCTGGGTGCTCGGTGTGTGGGAGGCACCGGCAGTGGGTTTCTGCCGCGGATATATCAACGATCCAACCGAGATGAAATACACGTTCGCCCTCACCAACCGTCTGAGGGCATCGCTCGTCTACAATCATAAGAAACGCTGGTTTTTCGGCATGGTACTCAATGCCGACACCGGTCTTATCTACGACAAGGAACACAACCTGCTGGTCAACAATCTTTCGATAGAGGCATCGGCCGGTTTCAGGTTCAATCTGTGGTGACACACCGGCGTTTTCGCCGTTTTCCGGAGTACGGCGCGGTCTTAAACATAGCTTATTTCCTTAATCATAACCGCATCCCTAACGCATCATGAACCTTACACATCGTGAAATCAGAGGCATAATATTGTTGCTGTTGCTTGTGACAGCGGTGACCGCCGTGACCACTTGCGGCGGCTCGGCCGAGCAAGTGGCTGCACCTGCTACCGCTGACCCCACCGAGGCCGATGCGTTTGTGCTGGATTCGATGCGCCTTGTGGAAACCGTGCACGATGAGGGGCAGAAGATACAGGCAGCACCCCGTGACACTGCCGTGCATGGTGAAAAGAGACATGGCCATGGTGCGCGACAACAGCGCGCACGAAATACGGCAGCCCCGGTGCCGGCCCGCAAGAGCCCGCTTGACGAGCCGGTGGCAAGATAAGGTGCGCTGGCCGGATGGGGGTGTGACGTATGTAGCTAATGTGAGGTATGTGGCGTATGATTTTGGGAGCTTGATTTTGGCGGGATAATAAACGGGCGCCCGGCGATGCAATTCAGCATCGCCGGGCGCCACGCTTTATCGGGGTGTAGGGTGTGGGTCAGTTCTTGTGGTGGTGATGGTGCTCACCGTTCTTGCCGTATCCGTATCCGTAACCGTAACCGTATCCATAGCCGTAGCGTGAGCCCAGACCTGCGATCTTGGTGTCGTCTGAGCCGTTGAGCACGATGGCCATGTTGTGGTAGCGCTGGTTGTCATAGAACTGCTGGATCGACGGCAACATCTCGCGCTCAAGCAGACCGGCGCGTATCACGAAGATCGTGAGGTCGGCGTGGCGGTTGATGATCTTGGCGTCGGCAACTACTTCGACGGGCGGGCAGTCTACAATGATGTAGTCGTAGTCTTTGCGCAGGGTGTCGAGCAGGGTCTTCAGACGCGGCGAGTAGAGCAACTCGGCGGGGTTAGGGGGGATTGCGCCGGCCGGGATGAGGTCGAACGTGATGTCGGTATCCTCGTTGTTCTTGTCTTTGACCGTGACTTTGCGCATGATGTCAAGCAGCGTTGCATGGCCCGACAGGTAGGCCGATACGCCCACCGAGGGGGTGCCGACAAACGATGATATCGAACCTTTGCGGAGGTCAAGGTCGATTACGGCCACACGTTTGTCTTTTATGGCGAGAACAGACGCGGTGTTGATGGCAATGAATGTCTTGCCGGAACCGGGGTTGGCCGAGGTGATCATAATCACGTGTGCGCCGTTGTTGTCGGCATCGGCCATAAGCTCGAGGTTCGTACGGATCACGCGGAACGCCTCGTTCATGTTGTCGCCGCAAGCCTTGCGAACCATCACCACGCGACGGTCTTTCTCGTCTTCATGCGCGGGACGCAGACGCTGGAAACCGCGACGCTTGCGGTATCCCAAGGGAATCTCGCCCAGGAAGGGTACCGAGAGTTTCTCAATGTCGCGGCGCCCACGTACTTTGGTGTTGAACATCTCAACCAGATATACGCCGGCCGAGGGGATGGCCAGGCCGATGAGCAGGTAGATGGCCATGATGCGGGTGGCCAGTGGTGCCACGAGTGAATCCTGGGCCGGGGGAGCGATGATGCGGGTGTTGTAGGCGGTAAATGCCTGCGACAGCTCGTTCTCCTCACGTTTCTGCAGCAGGAAGAGGTAGAGGCTCTCTTTCACCTTCTGCTGACGCTCTACTGACAGCAGGTAGCGTGCCTGCGTGGGGTTTGCGGCCAGCTGTGAAGATGCCATGGCCTGCGACGACTGTGCCATCTGCACCTGCGAGTTGAGCATCACGATGTAGTTGTCGATCGAGGTGAGGATGGCCTCGCGCATACCGGCGAGCTGGTTGTCCATGTCTACCACATAGGGGTTCGAGGTCGACGAGTTGCTCACCAGCTGGTTGCGCTTGAGCAGAAGGGTGTTGTATGAGGTAATCTGTCCCTCGATCGAGAGGTTCTCGAGACCCGAATTGGCCGGGAGCACATTGAACGAGTTTGCCGAGTTCGACAGGTAGTTGCGTATGTAGCGGGCCATGCTCAGACGGTTGTTGTAGGCCAGAACCTCGTCAGAGGCGGCGGTGGCGCGCTGGAAATAGAGCGACGATGCCTGCTGCACGTCGGGGAGCATGTGGCTTGACTTGTATGACGAGATGTCTGAGTCGACATTGCCGAGCTCGCCTTCGATGACAGCCAGACGTTCCTTGATGAAGTCGGATGTAGATACCGAGATGCGGTTCTTGTCGCTGATCCAGTTCTGGTTGTAGACCTCGATGAGCGTGTTCAGGAAGTCGCTCGCGCGTTCGGGCGATACATCATTGTATTTCACCTCTATTACCGAGCAGTCTTCGGGCACCTCGGCCTGCACGCGGCTTTTGAACCGTTTTGCGGCCGCGGTGAGGGGGAGTTTCTTCACGTATATTGTCTGTTCGGTCTTCTCGCCATCGTCCGAAGGCACATAGGCCGGGTTTGGAGCGACGGCAATCAGTCCCATGGGGGTGGGCACGGTGTCGAGTTTCTGAATCGATTTTATCTTTATCGATTTTGATGAGGTGTTATCGGCGCCCCAGGCAAAATCAGACAGTGTCAGCGAGCCGTCTTTGTTGACTGTGGCTGTCAGCGAGCCTGCGCCATCGTTGCCCAGCGTGACGAACGACAGCAGCACCGGCAGTTTTGTGCCGTAGATGGTGGGGTTGTAAAGGCTGCCGGGGGTGGTGTAGTTGACTTCGAGGTTCAGGCGGTCGACAACCTCGCTGATGGTGGGGAGCGAGGTCATTGTCAGAATCTCGTTCTGGATGTTGTTCTCGCTCTTGAGCAGACCCATGTTCGAGAATTCGCTGCCGATGTTGGTCGATGAGT
>CALJBF010000093.1 GCA_938027385.1 uncultured Porphyromonadaceae bacterium
AAACAGAGGTCTTTCAGGCGCGGTGTTTTTGTGGTTGGGCCTTTCAGGCGGTGCATTCTCGTGCCTGGAAAAATGGGCGCTCCCCCCGGTCACTTGCCGGGGATGGCCATGACGTCGGCCTCGAAGGTGTCGCGTGAGATGGCGCGGTTGCGCAGGCGGTTGCGGTAGGCGTAGACGGTGTTGACGCTGAGATTGAGGGCGGCGGCGATGCGGGCGGCGTCGTCAATGCCCAGGCGCATGAAGGCCAGGATACGCAGTGCCGGGTTGAGCTTGCCGTTGGGGTCTGGTGCAATCGCTTCGTCGGGGCGCAGAAGGTCATTCACGCGCTCTACGAAGTCGGGATATATGTGCAGGAAGGCACCGTCGAACGCCTCGTAATATGTGCGGCTCTGCTCCTCGACAAACTTGCCCGAGTTGGTGAGCGCCAGCAGTTCGTCGGCCTGTCCTGCCGAGATCTTGCGGTTCACAAGTTTTGAGAAGTCGCGCAGACGGTCCATGTAGATCGAGCAGAGCGTGATGAACTGGCTTATATATATGTCTTTCGATGTGCTGGCCTCCTGCAGGTCTGATTTAAGGCGCTCGACACGTGTGAGCTGTTTGCGCAGGAAATATATGGTGTAGACAAGCAGCAGCAGGGCCACAATGAGCACCACGATGGCGATGGTGGTGAATGTACGGTAGCGGGCTATCTCGCGGCGGTGGTCGTTCTCGACGAGGCTGAACAGCTTTGTGGTGCGCGACATGCGCACGAGGCCGCGCGAGTTCACGGCGTTGTCGAGCGCCAGGGTGAGGTAGTTGTGCGCGCGGTCGGTGCGTCCCTGCTCGAATAGGGCCCCTCCGAGATCCTGCAGCGAGGTTATCTCGAAGTTGGCGCGTCTGACGTCACTGCGGGCCGACTGTGCCAGACGCACCAGATATTCGTTGCGGTCGCCGCGTATCTGCGCCATCTGCGCCAGCAGGTGGGCCACAATGGCATAGTCTTCGTGGTCTGGGCTGATTGAGGCGATCAGGGCGGTGAGCAGTTCGTTGGCCTTGGCGTATTCATGCACCGAAAAATAGTATTCGCCAAGGTTGCGGCGGTATCTGGGGGTTGTGGGGTCGAGCAGCGGCAGCGCTTTGTTCTGGCTTTCGGCCGCTTTGTTTATCCACATCTCCTGTGCCTCGGGATAGCCGTCGTAGTTGTTCGAGATGTATGAGTACATCTGGCGGCTGGCCATGTGGTAGGCCGCCATAAGGTCGGGGGTTATGCCTGTGGTGTCGATGGCATTGTGGTCATTCAGCGCCTCGTTGACCATGCCGCCGAGGGCGAAAGCAACGGCGCGGGCCATGCGGTAGCGTGTCACGGCATCGCGGTTGCCGGCGATTTCGGCGGCCGTGAGCCCCTGTGTCAGATATACGAGCGACGAGTCGTTGTTGAGCGTGCGGAACCGCTGTGCTATCTCAAGCGTGGCATCCAGCCATGGCTGTGAGCCGCGCGGCTCGCGGTCGCGCAGGGCGTGTATCGAGTCTATCGCGGCCACACGTTTCTGTATATAGATGTCGCGACGCCCCAGATCGGCATCGAGTTCGTTGAGCGCATGTTCCACATCGGCCTCGGTGAATTTGCTGTCGGCCACGGAGGGGAATGCCGCGACAAAGATGAAAACAAGGTATGCTGTCAGGCTTTTCAGTGACATTATGATCGGTCGGTAATATGATTTAGAACTCGTGATAACAAGAAACGCATGCGGACGGACGGCCACAGGAGCGGGGCCGCATGGGAAAATGGGTTGTTGCAAAATTAACGTTTTTCTACCTATTTTTGAAATTTTGTAGAATCTTTTTGGTGTAAAAACTGTACCTTTGCACATTAATTGACTCTGGCAAAGCGGGTGTGTGAGGGGCTTTGGCCCACGGACTCCACACGCGTAGCCGGGGCGTCAGACGGCTGTCACGGCCGCCGGCGCATGTTTTCATCACACTCTATTCCAGACGTGAAAATCAGAAATTTCGCCCCTGTGGCTCTTTTGGCGGCTGTCGCCGTGGCCATCGCCGCCCCTGTCGAGAACAACAACATCATCGAGGAGGTGGCCTGGATGGTCGGCGACCAGCCTATTTATAAAAGCGAGATCGAGGAGGCCTACCAGCAGGCCCTGTACGACAAGATGCCGATTGACGGTGACCCGATGTGTGTCATCCCCGAGCGCCTTGCCGTCGACAAGCTGTTTCTCCACCAGGCCGACATCGATACCGTGGAGGTATCGGAGACCATGGTGAACCAGTCGGTGGAACAGCGCCTGAACTATCTGATCACCAACCTCGGCAGCAAGGAGAAGGTCGAGGAATATTTCCGTCGCCCGATTTCCGAGTTCCGCACACAGATGGCCGACATGATGCGCAACAACTACCGCATCCAGGAGGTGCAACGCTCGCTCACGAAGAACGTGAAGGCCACCCCCTCTGACGTGCGCAAATATTTCGATACACTCCCGGCCGACTCAATCCCCTACGTGCCTCTGCAGGTAGAGGCCGAGATCATTACCATCAACCCGCGCATCCCCCAGCAGGAGATCGATGACGTGAAGGCGCGTCTGCGCGACTATTCCGACCGCGTGACACGCGGCGAGTCGGAGTTCTCGACTCTGGCCATCCTCTACAGCGAGGATCCCGGCTCGGCTGTGCGCGGCGGCGAGATCGGATTCATGGGGCGCGGTCACCTCGAGCCGGAATATGCCGCGGTGGCATTCAACCTCAACGACCCGCGCAAGGTGTCGAAGATCGTGGAGACACAGTACGGCTACCATATCATACAGCTTATCGAGAAACGCGGCGACCGCATCAACACGCGCCACATTCTTCTGCGTCCGAAAGTGGCAGACGCCGATCTCACCAAGGCGGTGAGCCGCCTCGACTCGGTGCGCGCTGACATCCTCGACAAGAAATTCACCTTCGAGGAGGGTGCCCGATACATCTCGCAGGACAATGACACCCGCAACAACCACGGCCGCATGATCAACAGCCAGACCGGCACCACACGTTTCGAGATGCAGGATTTGCCCCAGGAGGTGGCGAAACAGGTAAACAACATGGAGGTGGGCGAGGTTTCGGAGGCTTTCGTGATGAAAGACCCCAAGCTCAACCGCGACATCGTTGCCATTGTGAAACTCACCGCCCGCATCCCGGCCCACAAGGCCAACCTTGCCGACGACTACCAGACCATCAAGGGTATGTACGAGAACTCGGCGCGTCAGAAAATCGTGCGCGACTGGATCGCGAAAAAAATCAACGACACTTACGTCAAGATCGAAGACGGCTGGGACGAGTGTGACTTCGTGCACCAGGGCTGGCTGAAGATACGCAAGTGACCCGCCGCGTGTGAACCCCTCATGTGAACGACAATGCAAAAATGGCTCCCCGCACTTGTGGCGCTATGTGTCACGCTATGTTTCGCATGGGCCAGGACGCCCCTGAAACGTGACCACACGCCGATACGTCCCTCAATCCCGAAAGCCGACCGCACCGTGGCCGGACGTGTGTTCCTTGAACGCGCCGACGAGCTGCGCAAAGGGCGCATGGACTCGTATCAGGAGGTCGTGGGCAACGTCATGTTCCGCAAAGGGGGCATGTTCATGTACTGCGATTCGGCTCTGTTTTTCGACAACGACTCGCTCGAGGCCTACGGCAACGTGCGCATGCAGCAGGGCGACACGCTTTTTGTCTATGCCGACCGTCTGGTCTACGGCGATACCACACAGCTTGCCACACTATATGCCGATTTCGGCAAGGTAGTGCGCCTGATAAACCGCGACGTCACCCTCACCACAGAGATTTTCAATTATGATCTTGGCCAGGAACTCGGGTATTACGAGGTCGGTGGCACGCTCAGCGACAAGTCGAACCGACTGACCTCGCTCTACGGCGAGTATTCACCCCCGACCAAAGAGGCCATCTTCGTCGACCGCGTGCATCTGCATTCGCTCAGGCCCAACGATACGCTCGACATCTACACCGAGCTGATGCTTTACAATACGGTGACCCATGTGGCCACGCTCGACACCACCTCGACCATCATCTCGCGCGACGGCACCATCTACACCAGCCAGGGCGAGTATAACACCAACACCCAGGTGGCCGATCTTTTCAGCCGCTCGCTGGTCAAGGCCAAGAACGGCAACACCCTCACGGGCGACACGCTCTTCTATGACCGCGCGGCAGGCTTTGGCCGTGCCATAGGCAATATCGAGCTTTACGATTCGGCCAACAGCGTGATACTCACCGGCGACGAAGGGTTTTATTACGAGCAGAACGATTCAGCCCGCGTATGGGGCCGTGCCCTGGCACGCCAGTTTTCCGCCGAGGGTGATGTCGATGCTGACACCCTTTACATGCACGCCGATACCATCCGCACCTTCCTGAAGATTACCCCCCGCAAGGCTCCCGAGGCTGAAAAACCGGCCTCCGTCCTTCCCGTGGCCACCGACAGCACAGTAACCGATAGCCTCGGCACCGATATTCAGCCGATTGACAGTGCGCCCTTGATGAGTGCCCTAATAGATACCGTGCCTCCGACGCAGTCGGAGGTCCCCGAAATGTCGGAAACTGCACCGGTTTCCGAAACTGCTGTTACCGACACCCTGGCCGCACCGCTATGGCTCGGCAACGATTCCACCCACTACATCATCGCCGCGCCGCATGTACGGTTCTACCGCACCGACCTGCAGGGGCTTTGCGACTCGCTTACGCTCGTGCAGCGCGATTCGATTCTCTATCTCGACAAGCATCCGGTCGTGTGGTCTGACAACCGGCAGATTTTCGGCAACGAGATACAGGTGCATCTTAACGACTCGACAGCCGACTGGGCGCGTCTGCCCGATTTCGGGTTCATGGCCGAGCATATCGCCGAAGAGTTCTATAGCCAGATGACCGGCAAGGAGATGTACGCCACCTTCAAGGGTAAGACCATTGACCATCTCGACGTCAGCGGAAACGTGCAGGCCATTTATCTGCCGCAGGAAAACGATTCCACCTACAACAAGATCGCCAACGTCGAAAGCTCGTTCCTGGCCGCCGACTTCAAAGACCAGACCATCGAGCGCATGAAGATGTGGCCCGAGACCTCGGGTACCATGACGCCTCTCTATCTGGCCAAGAAATCGCTGTTCTACCTGCCGCAGTTCCGCTGGTTCGAGCCGTTGCGCCCCAAGGCTCCGCATGACGTCTTTGTAATCTCGAAAGAGATGCTTGACCTCATGGCCGAGCCCCCCTTCGGCAGTCGCGGCGCCAACTGATTGGCCTGATAAGTTCATTCGGCTATATAAATCACTTCCGTTATACCCCCCTCTCATCCCGTAAACGCCATGAAAACCCTCACTGACCGACTGTTTGATTTTCTTGATCATTCAACCTGCTGTTTCACAGCGGCAGAAAATATATGCCGACGCCTCGACGAAGCCGGTTTCATCCCATTGGCCATGGATGAGCCGTGGCCCGCGCTGAAACCCGGCGACCGCCGCTATGTGGTAAAAAACGCATCGGCGGTATTCGCTTTCATCGTGGGCACCGACCCTGCCGCCGGTTTCAAGATCATAGCCGCACACTCCGACTCGCCCGGGTTCCGCATAAAGCCCAGTCCTGAGATGGATGGCGCGTGCGATGTACTGCGTCTGAACACCGAGGTCTACGGCGGCCCGATACTCTACACCTGGTTTGACCGTCCGCTGTCGATGGCCGGACGCGTGGTGCTCCGGGGCGACGACCCCCTGCACCCGGTGACGCGTATCGTTGATTTCCGGCGCCCGCTGATGGTGATACCGCATCTGGCCATTCACTTCAACCGCGCCGTGAACGAGGGGAATCCGCTATCGCGCCAGCGCGACATGATGCCTGTGGCCGGATTCATACGCGACCGCTATCAGAAACCGGGATTCCTGACCGGCAGGATTGCCGAGGAACTGGGATGCGCGGAGGCCGAGATTCTCGACTATGACCTGTGCCTCTATCCGGTAGAGAAGGCGTGCACGGTCGGTTTCGACAACGAACTCATCACCTCCGGGCGAATCGACGACCTTGAGATGGCGTTCTGCGGACTTGAGGCCATAACCGCCGATGCGGCTGGCGCCCCCGACACCATGACACGTGTGCTTGCCGTTTTTGACAATGAAGAGACCGGCTCGGGCACCAAGCAGGGCGCAGCGTCGCCGGTTCTGCGCTATGGGTTGGAACGGCTGACCGCCTCGTCGCTTGTCGGCAATGACGGCCTCGCATACGCCGAGGCGTTGCAGGTGGCATACGCGCGGTCGTTCCTCGTGTCGGCCGACAATGCCCACGGTGCACACCCGAACTATCTCGACAAGGCCGATCCCACCAACCGCCCGCGTCTGGGGGGCGGCCCGGTCATCAAGTTCAACGCCAACGGCAAGTATATGACCGACGCCGATTCTGCCGCTGTGTTCCGTGCCGTATGTGACCGCGCCGGTGTGCCGTGCCAGACATTCGTAAACCATTCGGATATCGCCGGCGGTTCCACCCTGGGCAACATACTCACGTCGCAGATACCGTTGCGCGGAGTCGACATGGGCGCACCCCAGTGGGCCATGCACTCGTGTCGCGAGACTGCCGCCGTGGCCGACGTCGATTACATAGTGAAAGCCTTCACCACCTTCTTCACCGCCATGTGAGACGAATCCGGCAAAAACAAAGGCGCTGCGTTTATGTGACACAGCGCCTTTGTTGTATGTTTAATCCGGGATTATTTTGCGGGGGTGCGGGGGCCGGTGCCGGCTTCGCCAAGGGGTTCGATGGCGAACCAGTATGGGGTGTCGCGGTCGAGGCCGCGCATGTCGTATGAGGTGTCGCCGTAGACGGTGATGGCGTTATAGAGCTTGTCGGGGTCGATGCCGTAGTAGATATTGTAGCCGTAGGCGTTGTCGGCCGGACGCCAGGTGAGCATGGCGTTGCGCGGGTCAGCCTTGTCGCGCACGGCCTTGAACCCTTTGACAGCCTCGGGTACCTTGGCCGCGGGGTCGGTGCCGAAGACACGCAGACCCGACAGGGCGAACTGCCCCGACGGCATGTGAAGGTTTTCGAGGCGGATATGGCGTGCGGTCAGCGGCGCCTGCAGCTCGATGTAGTCGTGCGGCACGTCGCGGTCGTTGTCAGACTTGTCAGCCACGAGAGTCCAGTCGGTGCCGTTGTCAGAGGCATACAGTCGGTACTGGTGATAGAGGTCGTCGGCACGGTCGTGCTGGTCGGCGTTGTGGTCATAGTAGTTTATCTGTATGGCGCGGATTTCCTTGGGCGCCAGCAGGTCGACGGCCACCCATTCGCCCGGGTCGGCTGTAGCTGCGGCCCAGTAGGTGCGCATCGATTCGTCGGTGACCGATTCGGGGCCTGCCAGGCCGGGAGCGCCGGTGGTCACGGTGTCACGGCTCGACACGGTCACCGGTTTGCCGAGCGACAGCAGCATCCACCCTGTGAAACGTTCCTCCGGGTTGCGGATGTTGCGTTCGGCGTTCCAGTTGGGGTAGTCGCCGTAAGCGGCCGACGAGTACATCACGCCATCTTTGTCGAAACCGGCGGGGTAGAGGCCTATGCGGCGCTCGAACTTGTATTTGAGCGAGAGCATGCAGGTCGACACATGCCAGTAGTTGCTGTCGCGGTCGGTGAAAGTGCCGCCGTGGCCGCTCCCCTGCACGTAGCCGCCGGGTTTGTAGCTCATGGGGTTGTGTGGCTGGTAGACGAACGGTCCCAGCGGATTGTCAGAAACGTAGACACCGTCGGCATAGACCTTGAACTCGGTGCCGGGCGCGCCGTACTGCAGGTAATAGCGGCCGTTGTGCTTGGTCATGTAGGCGCCTTCGGTGAAGGGGGCCAGGGTGACTTCGTCGTCGTTGTTCATGCCGAAACGTTCCCAGCCGTGTTCCTTGGGGTGCAGGGCTATCACGTCGTGAATCTTGCTCACGGGATGGAAATCCTGACGCGAGAGCTCTACGGCTTTGAGCGGATATTCGTTGCTTGAGCCGTAGTAGAGGTAGAGGCGCCCGTCGTCGTCAAGCAGGAAACCGGGGTCCCACGAGGGGAGTACGTTGCGGTCTATGGCGCGGCGCCAGCGTCCCGATTTGGGGTCGGTCGAGTACCATACGGGAAGCCCGCGATATGTCGAGCCGGTGTAGAAGAGCGTGTCACCCGAGACGTAGGCCGCCGGGGCGCACTGGTCGTCGTCGGCCGGGAGACGTTTGAAACTTGCGCGGGCGAAATCCCAGTCGGTGAGGTTCTTCGAGTAATGGAAACCGTCCTGGTTAGTCGAGAAGAGGAAGACCTCATCACCGTAAAGCAACCCCATAGGGTCGGCCGACGAGCGGAACGAGCCACCCTCGCGGCTGTTGTTGTTGGCCGGCTCGAAGTTATAGCTGATGTTCATGGGGTTGCAGTAACTCTGCGGGGCGTATGTGGCGGGGTCATACCATTTTGTGGGTGTGGCCTTGCGGCGCGCGAGCGAGTGCCGTGGCGCGGCGGGGGTCAGCGTGACTGTCATGTCGGCGGGATTGGCGCCTACCGGGTGAGTGGTAAGCTCCATGCCGGGATAATAGATGTAGAGCGTGGTGTCGGCCTCGGTGCCCTGCAACGAGAAACGGCCCTGCGCATCGGTTGTGGAGTGTGCCGGACTGGCAGGAAACATTACGGTGGCGCCTTCGAGCGGTGCGCCGTCGGGGCCGAGAATCTTTCCGGCGATGGTGTGCAGATGCACTACGGGAATGAAATAGTCGCTGACCTGACCCTTTACGACCTTGATTTCTGGATCTGCGCCGGTGGCCGTGATGGCAAGCGCGGTTACCGCACAAAGTGCGATTGCCTGCCGCATTTTCAATAATGGCATGATGTGATGGGGTTAAGACAAAAAAATGTATCGTGATTATCGTGGAGAGAAGATTCGATATGCGAATTTAGCTCAAAAATATCTATTCCGTGCGCTCCACGGCCATAAAAAATATTAAAACCGGTTATGAGCGGTTTTATTTCATAGGAGAAGTTTAACCGTCAGACAGCCGGAACCGGGTTACGCTAACTTTTGATGCTGCAAAAGCGTTTAGATTTCACACGGGTAACTGTGCCCGTGTGAAACCTAAACGTTTTTGACTATGTTGTGGACAGCTATCGGATGCCTCATCGCAGGCGTCATCGTGATGATAGGGATGTTCGTCTGGCAGAACCGGGCGATAAAGAATCCCGATGAATGGAGCCGTTTCAACCGTTACCGCGGTTTGCTGCAGGTAATATACCTGTTGCTGTATATAGCCGCCGCTGTGCTTTTCCTGATCTGGTGAGAGGGATGGGTCAGCTGACTCCGAGCAGTTCGATGTCGAAGATCAGCGTCGAGCCGCCCGGTATGCCCGGCTGGTTGAACTTGCCGTAACCCTGCCCGGCGGGGATGTAGATTTCCCACCGGTCGCCAACGTGCATCTGCTGCAGGGCAATGATCCATCCTGTTATCAGGTCGCGCAGTCTGAACGCGGGGGCCACCCCTCCGCGACTGCTGTCGAACGTCTTGCCGTTTATGGTCTTGCCTGTGTAATGGGCGGTAACCACACTGCCGCGCCCGGGCGAGGGGGCGCCGGGGCGCCCGCTTTTAAGCACTTTGAAGTATATCCCCTTGTCGAGCGGTTTCACGCCGTCTTCAAGGGCTTTTGCCGCGAGCCATTCGCGGTTCTTCTGTATGTATTCTGGTTTTGCCATGCCGGTTGTTTTGAGGTGTAAATTTACAGCTAATTTTCCGGACGGGCAAAAACCGGTGAAAATATCGGTGCGGGTGTCGGGCATGACAAAATAAAGTCGTACATTTGCATCGGTCATTGCGGCGGCGCGGTCTGTTACGCGCCGTCAGCGAGGGATGAATGAAACCGATGTTACGCCGTTGTCTCGACATACTCAGACTGGCGCTCCCTGTGATGATATCGCAGGTGAGCCTTATTATCGTGGGGTTTGCCGACAATATAATGGTAGGGCATTATTCCACGCAGGCGCTTGCCTCGGCCTCGTTCGTCATCAATGTATTCAATCT
>CALJBF010000094.1 GCA_938027385.1 uncultured Porphyromonadaceae bacterium
AAAAGTCGGACTTGTCGGACGGGTCTGACGGCCTGTGGAGGCTGTGGGAGGGGTCAGATGAGGTTGCGGAGCATGGTCCAGGCCACGATGAGGGCCAGGAGGGTCCAGAGGGCGGCCGGCGATTCCAGGGCACGGCACAGGCGCGTGCCGCGCGGCACGACCAGCAGGGCAACAATGTAGGCCACGGCAAACGGCAGGAACAGGTTGTAGCTCCAGGCCTCGAGCGGATGGCCGTGCAGAAGGGCCATAAGCGCCCGCTGTGAGCCGCATCCGGGGCAGTCAAGGCCGGTAACCATCTTGAACGGACAGCGCGGCATCCAGCCCGTAAGCCCCGTCACCACGGTATAGACGCACAACAGGGCCGCGGCCGATATCGCTATCGCCGCGGCCCCGCTGCTACGTGGCTTGCGCCGGTCAGGCTGAGTCACGCCGGTCAGAAGTTGAAGTCACCGATCGAGAACGAGCTGAAAGCCATCTGGAGAGGTATCCAGAGCAGACCGCCCACAATCGAGAGGATTATGCACCACTGTGCCCACTCAGACATGCGGCGCGCCTTGCACATGTCGCCGCGCTGCCAGGCCGACTTTACCTGCGTCGAGCAGATTATGCCAGCCACACCGAAAATGAGACAGCAGAGTATGGTCACGGCGATAGACCATGCCAGGTATGTGGGAGGGCACTCCTCGGCGGGAGCCTGCATCATCGGCTGGCCGTAGGGCTGAGGCCCGGGCTGACCGTAAGGCTGACCGGGATTCTGCTGCCCGTAAGGCTGATATGGCTGATACGGCTCGTATGGCTGAGGGCCGGGAGCCTGTTCCTGCTGCTGAGGCTCCTGCGGGGTAGCTGAAACCTCGATTTCTATCTCGGTCTCGGCCGGTACCTCGACTTCGGTGGCCTCTTGAGCCATGGCACCCTCGGATGCATCCGAGGGTGCTGGCGCCGCAAACAGCGGCGCCAGCGACGCGATGTCGCGCGCCGGCGTCCAGTCAGTTAGCCCCTCGTGCCAGATAAGCGTGTCGGGGGTGATTTTCATATCAGCCAGCTGGCCGGCCGTGAACGGGCCGGCATGGCTGTTGTCGATGATGGTCCAGTATTCCACTGAGAATGTGAGTTGCCGGCGCCCTCCCTGACTACCCTATAGTCCCTAAAGACCTTAAAGACCCTAAAGACCCTATGCTGTCAGGCTTGCGCGCCGTATTGGTTAGAAGAATTTTGTCTCGGTGCCGAAGATGACGGTGAGCAGGTTGTTGGCCAGACCCGACGCACCCAGGCGGAAGAACTCGTTGGTGAGCCATTTCTCGCCCAGCACCTCGCGCACGATGCAGTAATACGACACGGCATCCTCGGGGGTGCGCACGCCGCCTGCGGGCTTGAACCCGACCATGCGGCCTGTCTGCTCGTAATACTCCTTGATGCACTGACACATTACGTAAGCGGCGTCGAGCGACGCGCCGGGGTACTCCTTGCCGGTCGAGGTCTTGATGAAGTCGGCACCCGAGTACATGGCCAGGATGGCGGCGTCGCGCATGTTGCGGGCCGTCTTCAGGGCACCGGTCTCGAGAATTACCTTCAGACGGGCGTCGCGGCACGAATGCTTGATTTCCGAAATCTCGTCGCACACGCCTTCATAGTCACCGTCGAGGAAGTCACCCACATTGAGCACGATATCGATCTCGTCGGCACCACCTTCGACGGCCAGCGCCGTTTCGGCGATCTTGACCTCGGGGAAGGTCTGCGACGAGGGGAAACCACCGGCCACGCAGGCGATGTCGACCGACGATACTTCAAGAACCGCACGCACCACAGGCGCGAAGTTGGGGTAGACGCAGATGGCGGCCACATTCTTCATCTCGGGATGCTCGGCATCGAAAGCGTTGACACGCTCGGTGAAATCGGCCACTGACTGCGGCGAGTCGGTTGACTTGAGCGTGGTGAGGTCTATGCAGTTGAACAGGAACTTGTAGATGTCGGCGTTCATGTTCTCCTTAAGCGACTTGTCGAGGATTTTCTTCACCTCGGCGGCCACGGCGGCGTCATCGGTCGTCACAGCCGACTTCGCGATAGTCTCGCGGTATTTGTCTTCTGCCATATTCGTGATTTTCAATGGGGTTAAACTCAGTCGATCTTGTCGACCTCGAGGTCGGCGCCCACCACCTCATGCCAGGGAAGACCCTGCAGGGGCAGCTGCTCCATGAACGGATCGGGGTCAAACTCTTCAACGTTGTGCACACCCTTTTTGTTCCATTTTCCGGTGAGGAACATCATGGCGCCGATCATGGCGGGCACGCCGGTGGTGTAGCTCACGGCCTGCATGCCGGTCTCCTTGTATGCCTCGGAGTGCGAGCAGTTGTTGTAGATGTAGTATGTGAGCGGTTTACCCTCTTTGTCGAGACCCGAGATACGGCAGCCGATCGAGGTCTCGCCGGTGTAGTTCTCGCCCAGATCCTGGGGGTTGGGGAGCACAGCCTTGAGGAACTGCAGAGGCACGATCTTCTGGCCGTTGTAGTCGATCTCGTCGATGCGGGCCATGCCGATGTTCTGGATAACACGCAGGTGTGTGAGGTATTCCTGGCCGAAAGTCATCCAGAAACGGGCGCGCTTGATTGTGGGGAAGTTCTGCACCAGCGACTCAAGCTCCTCGTGATACATCAGGTACGACTCGCGGGGGCCGATGCCGGGGTATGTCAGCAACGCGTGGATTTCCAGGGGGCCTGTGCCCTCCCACTTGCCGTTGAGCCAGTAACGGCCCGGCTGGGTGATCTCGCGGATGTTGATCTCGGGGTTGAAGTTGGTGGCGAACGCCTTGCCGTGGTTGCCGGCGTTGCAGTCCACGATGTCGAGGGTCTCCATTGCCGAGAACCAGTGCTTGGCGGCGTAGGCGGTGAAGATGCCCGAGACGCCCGGGTCGAAACCGCAGCCGAGGATGGCCGTCAGCCCGGCTTTCTCGAAACGCTCGCGGTATGCCCACTGCCACGAATACTCGAAGTGGGCCTCGTCGCGCGGCTCGTAGTTGGCCGTGTCGAGGTAGTTCACACCGCACTCCAGACAGGCGTCCATGATGGTGAGGTCCTGGTAAGGGAGCGCCACGTTGATCACCAGTTCGGGATTGTGGCGGTTGAACAGGGCCACCAGATCCTCAACCGAGTCGGCATCGACACGGTCGGTGGTTATCTGCGGCAGGGCGCGGCCGGCCTTCTCGGCGGCGGCCACAATGGCCCGGCGGGTGGCCTCGCACTTGCTCTGCGTGCGCGACGCAATCACGATTTCACTGAACACGCCGGGGTTCTGCGCGCACTTGTGCGCCACAACGGTGCCGACGCCACCGCAACCTATAATGATAACTTTTGACATTTCTCTTAGCTGTTAGAGGCTTGTTTGACGCATATAACCGCGGCCGGCACCCGGGCCGGCACAGATTATAACACGCCATCGGAAGGCAAAATTAATCAATTTCTGTTAATTCCCACCATAATAAGTGTGTTTTTTGTAACTTTGTATTGCAATGGGCAAACACTCGAAGGACAAATCACAGCAGCTGCAGGACAAAATCGCCATCCTGCCGCAGTCGCCGGGCGTCTACATGTACTATGACGCCGACGGTACGGTGATATATGTCGGCAAGGCCAAGAACCTCAAGCGCCGCGTGTCGTCATATTTCAACCGCACCCACGATGTTCTGCGCACCAACATGCTCGTGCGCGCCATAGCCGACATGAGCTACATCGTGGTGCCCACCGAGCAGGACGCGCTCAACCTCGAGAACTCGATGATCAAGGAGTACAAGCCGCGCTACAACGTGCTGCTCAAAGACGACAAGTCGTACCCCTGGATCTGCGTGACGCGCGAGATGTTCCCGCGCGTGTTCGTCACCCGCCAGCGGCTCAAGGACGGCTCGAAATACTTCGGCCCCTACACCGAGGCCTCGATGGCGCACGCCGTCATCGGCCTGATACGCGAGCTTTACCCCCTGCGCACATGCAACATGGCCGTCACCCCCGAGTCGATAGCCCGCGGCAAGGGGCGCCTGTGCCTGCAGTACCACCTGAAACGGTGCGGCGGGTGTTGTGTCGGCAAGGTCGACGAGGCGGATTACGGCGCCCAGATCGACCGCATAAAACAGATACTGCGCGGCGAGACCGGCGAGCTGATGGAACACCTGCGCTCAGAGATGGCGCGTCTTGCAGAACAGCTGCGGTTCGAGGAGGCCCAGGAACTCAAGCGCAAATATCTGCTCATCGAGCGCTACCACGCGAAGAGCGCCATAGTCAGCCAGGTGCTTGACCAGATCGACGTGTTCGGCATCGACGACGACGGCTCGGCCGACGTCTACATCAACTACATGCACGTGCGCCGCGGCGCCGTGGTGCGGTCGCTTACGCTGCAGTATAAGCGGCGCCTCGACGAGTCGGCCGCCCAGCTCCTGGGCTATGCCGTCGACGAGGTGAAGACCCGTTTCGGCCTCACTTACGACGAGGTGGTGGTGCCCGTGAGCCCCGAGCTTGAATTCGAGGGGGTGACATTCACCGTGCCGCAGCGCGGCGACCGCGCGAAACTGCTCGATGTCTCCACCCGCAACGCACGCCAGAGCCGTGTCGACGCCCTGAAACAGCTTGAGCGCCTCGACCCCGAGAAACGCGCCGAACGCACCCTCGAACGCATCAAGGCCGATTTCCGCCTTACCGAACTGCCGCGCCACATTGAGTGTTTCGACAACTCTAACATACAGGGTACCAACCCCGTGGCATCGTGCGTGGTGTTCCGCGACGCCAAGCCATCGAAAAAAGACTACCGTCACTTCAACATAAAGACCGTGGTAGGCCCCGACGACTTCGCCTCGATGAAAGAGGTGCTTACCCGCCGCTATACCCGCCTGATGACCGAGGCTCCCGACGACCTGCCCCAGCTCATCGTGGTCGACGGCGGCAAAGGACAGCTCTCGTCGGCCGTCGAGGCTCTCGACGATATGGGCCTGCGCGGACGCATTGCCATAGTGGGCATAGCCAAGCGCCTGGAAGAGATCTACTTCCCCGGCGACTCCGTGCCGCTCTACATCGACAAGAATTCCGAATCGCTCAAGGTAGTGCAGCATCTGCGCGACGAGGCGCACCGGTTCGGCATAACCCATCACCGCAACCGCCGCTCGAAAGCACAGATACAGAGCGAGCTGTCGCAGATTCCCGGCGTGGGCCCCGCCACCGAGCAGGCGCTGCTCAAGGAGTTCCGCTCGGTGAAACGCATAGCGGCCGCATCGGTCGACGCCCTCGCCGAAGTCGTAGGCCCCGCCAAGGCACGGGTGATACGCAACCACTTCACGCAAAAACCTGACAACGGTGCTGAAAATCCATAAGGCCTCTGCCGGCTCAGGCAAGACATACACCCTGGCCCGCGAATACCTGCGGCTGCTGCTGGGATATACCGGCGAAGACGGACGCCAGCGTCTGCGCCCGGCCTCGGCGTACGGTTTCGGACGCCGCAAGGCCCACAGCGCCATCCTCGCCGTCACATTCACCAACAAGGCCACCGAAGAGATGATACAGCGCATCGTCAAGGAGCTGTACAACCTCTCGCGTCAGGGCAAGCCCGGGGCACCGCACTCCAACTACATCGACGAGTTCTGCCGCGTGTTCGACGCCACGCCCCGGAGCGTGGCCGAGGCCTCGGCACGCGCCCTGTCAGACCTGCTTTTCAACTTCTCGTACTTCAACGTGTCGACCCTCGACTCGTTCTTCCAGACCATCGTGAGGTCATTCGCCCGCGACCTCGACCTGCCCGAGAACTACAGTCTCGAGATCTCGCAGGAGTTCCCCGTGGCATCATCGGTGGCCGACATGTTCACCGACCTGAACCGCCCCGAGGCGCAGGGGGCAGACCGCACCGCCGCCGCGCGGCGCCGCCACCTTGAGCACACCATCGAGCAGTTCATGCTCCAGGAGGCCGCCGACGGCCGTGGCGCGCAGCTGCTGTCGCGCTCGTCGGGGGTGTTCGGCAACGTGGTGTCGTTCATCAACTCGCTCATCAACGAGACCTGGAAGTTCCACCGCCACGAGATGGAGGAGTACCTTTCCGACCCGGCGCGCGTCACAGCCTTCCGCCAGGCGCTCTACGACGCGTCGGCGCACGCTGTCGACGACGCACGGCGCGCGGCACGCGCCATCCTCGACCTCGGCGCCGACCGCATAGTGCGCGCCGGCGTGCTTAAATTCTGCGAGAGCCTGTGCCGCGGGGAGCGCCCCCGCACGCTACCCGCCGACGTGACAAAGGCCCTCGACGGCCGCCAGTCGCCCCTGAAGAATGTGCGCACCAAGGCCGACACAGCCCTGCGCGATGCCGTGGGCGACACAATCGAAACCGCCGTGGCGGCTTTCGCCCCGCTGCAGCGGGCCATGATGTACGACTATGTGCGCCGCAACCTCTACCTGCTCAGTCTCTTCGGCCACGCCACGCGCTCGCTCAGCGAATACTGCCACGAGAACGAGACATTCCTCCTGGGCGACACCAACGACCTGCTGCGCGACCTCATCGACGAGGCCGAGGCGCCCTTCATCTACGACCGCGTGGGCTCGCGCATCGAGCATTTCCTTATCGACGAGTTCCAGGATACCTCGCGCATGCAGTGGGAGAACCTGCACCCGCTGGTGCTCGAAAGCATGTCGCGCGGACTCGACAACCTCATAATCGGCGACGAGAAACAGTGCATTTACCGTTTCCGAAACTCAGACCCAGAGCTTCTGGGCCACGTCGCCGCCGACTCGGTGGCCGCGCGTTTCGGCCGCGACGCCATCGAACAGCACGGCCACACCATCGACGAGAACACCAACTGGCGCTCGGCGCCGCTGGTGGTGCGGTTCAACAACACCCTCTACCGCGCCCTGGCCGCCATGGTCGACGAGGCGTCGCTCTCCGACGGGGTCACCGCCACCACCTACGCCGGCCTGGTGCAGAAGATTCCCGACCGCGCCCCGGGCGCCATGCCCGAAGGGTATGTCGAGGCCCGTTTCTTCCCCGCCGCCGATGAAGATTATGCCGCCCGTTCGCTCGACGCCCTCACCGCCTCGATCGAGCGTCAGCTTGCCGCGGGCTATACCCCCGGCGATATCGCCGTACTGGTACGCGGCCGCAAGGAGGGGAAACATGTTATCGAGCATCTGCTCAGGCGCGTAAATGCCCCCGACTGGTGTTTCGGCCCCATGCGCATCGTCTCGTCAGACTCACTGACCATCAGTGCCAACCCCTCGGTAAAGACGGTAATAAACCTGCTCAGGCTCATCATCACCCCCGAGACGGTGGCCGACATCACCCGCACCGATGCCGACGGCAACCCGGTGCGCGTAATAAACGGCGAGTGGCTGCGCCGCCGCCTGATCCACCGCTACCAGCTGGCCCTCTACGACAGCGACGTGCCCCGCACCCCCGCCGAAGCCCTCGCCCTGGCCCTCGAGGAAACCATGGCCACCCCCACTGAATGTGGTGCCACCACTGACCGTGGTGCCGCAGAATGCGGCACTCCCCCTGCAGGCTCCCCCGCCCCCACATCTCCGCCAGCCCCCGCATCCCCGGCATCCTCCGCTGCCGCCACTCACCCCTCGCGCCACTCGGCCATCTTCTCCGACCCCGAATCGCTGGTGAACTGCCCCAACCTCTTCGAGCTTGTGGAGAGGCTGATTGCCGAGGCCCTCACCCCGCGCGCCCTCGAACGCGACTGCGCCTTCATCACCGCCCTGCAGGATCTGGTGCTCGACTACCAGGATACCGGCCACAACGATGTGGAGTCGTTTCTCGAATGGTGGGACTCGACCGGCTCGGCGCGCACCCTCTCGGCACCCGAAGGGCTCGACGCCCTTTCGGTGATGACCATCCACAAGGCCAAGGGCCTGGAATTCCCCTGCGTGCATGTGCCATTCATGGACCGCACCATGGACTACGTGAACCCCTCTGACCGCGCCTGGTACACCCTCGACCCCGATGACTTCCCCGGCATAGACCCGGCGCTGATTCCGCCGGTGATGCCGTTGCCCCAGACCTCCACCAACCGGAGTTTCGAGGCGTTCGCGCCCCAGTACGAGACCACCGTGCGCCGCTCGCGCCTCGACAGCCTCAACGTGGCCTACGTGGCCACTACCCGCGCAGTAAACGAGCTGTGCATCTATGCCCAGCGCGCCACAAAACCTGACTCCGAGCGCCTGGGCGAGCGCATCCGCCAGGCCATGGAGCGCGCCACCCCCGCCTTCGTGGCCTCTGACCCCCTGGCCCCCTGGCTCACCCCCCTGAAGTCAGTGGCGTCAGACGGGTCTGACGCCACTGACACTGCCACCGCCACCGGTGTCCCCAACTGCGAGCTTTTCACCTTCGGGCACCCCACGGCACCCGTCGGTGCCCCCAAAACCGCCGGTGCCACCCAGGTGGCCGCCACTCCAGACTGTGGCGCCGGCAATGCCGGCGCTCCCCACTCCACCGGCACACCCCGGCCACCCCTTTCACCCCTGGCCCGCTATGCCGTGGCCGAGCGCGGCGAGCTCTCGGTCGATATTGACCCCGAGGCCGGCCCGCGCGACCGCGGCACGTTCCTCCACTCGGTGCTGGCCTCGGTGCGTCACCGCCGCGACCTCCCCGCCGCCATACGCCGCGCGGCATACCGTCGCCATCTCAGCGAGGCCGACGAGGCCGAATGCCGCGACCTGCTCACCCGCGCTCTCGACGACCCGCGTGTGCGCCACTGGTTCGAGGGGTTCACGCGCGTGGTGAACGAGCGCCCCGCCTCGGTGCCCGGAGCCGTGAAACGCCCCGACCGCGTGGTCTGGCACCCCGACGGCTCGGTGAGCGTGATCGACTACAAGTTCGGCCACCACAGGCCGCGCCGCTATTTCGAGCAGGTGCGCGACTACGTGGGCCTGCTCTCGGGCCGCGTGGGCGGTCAGGTGCGCGGCTATCTCTGGTACCCTCTCTCATCGGAAATAATCCCCGTAAAATGACACGACGCCTCCTTGCCATATTCATCATCATGCTGACGGCGGCCACAGCCCTGGCCGCCGGTTCACCTGTGGCCCCCACCCCGCCCGACACCGGCCAGGACCCGGAGCTTGCCGCCGTAGGTGGCCGGAACTCGCTGATGCGTAAGGTCTACCGCGGCAAATACCACACAGTCAGCGCCGAGGGTGACACCGTGCTGGTGCTCGTCTTCAACGAAATCACCGTGTTCCCCCCGCTGAAATTCAAGAACAAGAAACAGGAGGAATTCTACTGGCGCACCGTGCGCGACGTACGCAAGGCCCTCCCCTACGCGCGGCTCATCACCGAGACCCTGCTTGAGACATACGAGTACATCGAGACACTCCCTACCCAGCAGGAGCGCGAGCGTTACCTGAAACAGATGGAGGGCGCCGTGTTCGAGCAGTACAAGCCCGCGCTCAGGAAATTCACAAAATCACAGGCCAAAATGCTTGTGAAACTCATCCGCCGCCAGACCGACCAGAGCGGCTACGACATCCTGAAAGCCTTCTTAGGCTCGTTCCGCGCCACATTCTGGCAGGGGTTCGGGCGCCTCTTCGGCGTGAACCTCAAGGGGGACTACCGTCCCGACAAGAATTCTGACGACGCCATCATAGAGCGCGTCGCCACCCTTATCGAGCAGGGGCAACTCTGACCGCCCCCGCCCGTTTCCGCCACCAAAATTCAAGACAAACAGTTAAATTCACCACAAAAACACACAAAATTCACAAATTTTATGTATTTTTGCGCATAAGTGTTTCAAAAACCCGCCACAGGCTCTCAAAGGGCGCCTGGGGCATATTCCGTGAAGTTCAATCAATATTTAATCAATCTATCCATCGCTTACATGAGGAGAATTTTACTTCATTACGGCATGGCACTCGCTGCGGCGATATGCGCGACCGGGATTCCGGCCACCGCGCAGGAGACGCCGTTCGTGCCCCCCGTAAACTACAATGAGGTCGCCACCACCATCTCGCCCTACGGCACCCCGTACCTTTCGTCAGACTGCGTGACCTTCAACGCCAACACCGACTCTGGCTCGGGATCAAGATGGAAATCCGAGACCAGCTCGCAGGCATCAGGCCCGGTTTTCAAATGGGAGTACCAGAACCAATATGACAACACAGACGACTGGCTGTTCCTGCCCGACACACAGCTTGAGGCCGCGCAATATGACGTCACGTTCAAATGCTGGCAGTACCAGACCGACCTCGAGCGTTTCGCCATGACTTTCGGTAAAGGCAAGGACACCGGCGCCCACACCGGCACAGACAAAGTTGACGTGTGCGACATCACCATGAACGGCGCACCCTACAGCACACCCCAGCAGAAATCATTCCGCGTCACCATACCCGAGGCCGGAATATGGAACCTCGGCCTGCAGAGCCTCTCAAGACGCAATGCATGGTATTTCTACATCTCCGAACTGACAGTCACCAAGGTCGATCCCGCCGCTCCTGATGACGCCATCCTCTCTGTGACCACCGACGGCCTCACCGCCACTGTCACAGTCCAGTTCCCCACAAAAGATGTATCAGGCAACGACATTGCCGCAGGCGCACCGATGTCGGCACTCATCTCGATTGCCGACACCGACATGACAGCCACCGTGACCGGCACACCCGGTTCGTCGGCATCGGCTGACTTCACTTTCCAGAAGGCATCAACCCACAAGGCCACATGCAACGTGTCATACACCGACGCCGACGGCCTGCACACTTCAGGCACATCACTCTCAGATGACTTCTCGGTATCGAAACCGCTTCCGCCGTTCATTTCCGACGGATACACGTTCATCCCCGACAATGACGAAGGGCTGTGGGCAACTTTCGTGAATGCCAACGGCGATGCCAACACTTTCTATTACAACCCGAAGACATCCGGCGAGCATATACCCATCGGCCTCAACCCCGCCGATGACGAAGGACTCTGGGTATATGAATACCCTCAGACCGGAGCGGCCGACGACTGGCTGATCCTCCCCGTATGGGAGGGGAGCGCCACCGGCGCCCTGAAAATCACTTACGGCGTGGCCACATACTACAGCGCCCTGTCTGACTACGACGTCTGCCTGGCAACCTCGAACGACATCGCCGCTCTCGGCGCGAACGTGATCTATTCTGAAAACGACCTGCAGACCGGCCACAACCCGGCAAGCCGCGAACTGTATGCCTCCGTAGAGCCCGGCACGCAATACTACATCGCCTTCCACCTCCGCACTCCCCAGCGCGAGAATCAGGACAGCAACTGGTACACGGGATTCTTCCGCGTGCACAGCGAGTCAATCGACGGTACCATCCCCGGTGTGGCCGTCATCAGCGACGTCACCAACGACTACACCCATGCCGGTCTGTCGTTCAGCATCACGCTCCCCTCGAAAGACGTGATAGGCAACGACCTCCCGGCCGAGACAATCTATGCCGACCTCTACATGACAGGGGCCGAGGCTCCCGAACAGCTCTCGGGGCTCCCCGGCACCACCATCGAAAAGAGCTACACCGGCCTCTCTATCGGCGAGATCTACGAGTTCCGCGTGCATACATATAAGCTTGTCGACGGCGAAAAGGCCGGCGACCGCGTGGCCACCCGCCAGGCCAAGGTCGAGATTGACGAAACATACACCTTCAACGCTCCGGCCACTTTCGACTTGCGTGACCAGACCACCTTCAACACCTGCCGGATCATCAACGCCAACGATGACGACAAGAGATTCTCGTATACATCGAACGGTGCCGAAATCAAGTACAACACACACCTGGCCATGGATGACTGGATGATTGCAAAAGGCATCGTAGTGACTGATGCCGACCAGTTATATGAACTGTTCCTGACATTCAGCAGCGGGAGCCCCAAATATCACGAGACATGCGAGCTCTACTGGAGCACGGGACTTACCGATGAGCAGAAAGCCGAAATCCAGGCCATAAAAGACCAGATTGACGCCCTCGACCCCGAATCAGACAACTACATATACCAGAAAGGTGAACTTGAGAAGACTCTGCAGACGACCGAAAACAATGCCTGGATCGCCGCGATGACCAACAAGGTAATACGTGAGACCGAACCCTCACAGAAAATGACCACCTACGTCACCAGGCCATTCAGGTTCGAGGCACCCTGCACAGTCTTCCTGGGCATCCACGGCTGCTCTGAGAAAGACCAGCTTACCCTTACCGTGCAGGCCGCAGGCCTCAGGTTACATGAGACCGGCGCCGACGATCCCGACGCCGTTACCGGTCTCGCCGCCGAAGGCAAGGTTTCGGGCGCGCTCATGGCCGACGTTACTTTCACAATGCCGCTGAACACTTTCGGCGAGCTCGTCGAGGTCGAGCCGGAAGAACCCGGACAGGAACCTGTAGAGGGTGAAGGACCCGTCATCACCGAACCCGTTTACGAACGTGTTACCGCTCCTCTGAATCCCGACCTCGACCTTGTGGCCGTGGTGAAATCGGCCGTCGAGACCAAGACCGTCACCGGCAAGCCCGGCCAGGAGGTTTCTGTAGAAATCGCCGCAGCCGAGGGTGTTTCGGAAATCACCGTGTTCGTGCAGTCGCCCGAATACTCATACATCCCCGAGGGTGTTGACCCCGACACCAATGGCGACGGCGTTGTCGACGACAATGACGACAACGTGGCTGTCACCGTGCCCGCGGGCCAGAGCCCCAAGAGCACCGTCGAGGTATTCTGCGGCGTGCATCAGCCCAAGGCTCCCGTCGTAAGCGGACAGCCCGTGCTCGCCGACGACAACCTCGGTTTCACCATCGCATGGGAGGCCGTGACCGAATGTGCCAACGAGGGTGAGACTCACCTCAACCCCGAGGGTCTTGTTTACCGCGTGTATGAGACGATACGCGGTGCCGAGGAGCCCCAGCTCGTGGCCGAGACATCTGAGCTCAACGCCACCGTGCGCCTGGCCGACGATGCCGACAAGACAATGGCCATGCACATCTACACCGTGAAAGCGTTCAACGGCCTTGAATCGGAGGAATCAGACGCCTTCGCCGCGATATTCGGACAGCCCGAGAGCCTGCCGATGGAGGACAATTTCGCCGACGGCTACGCACAGGGCATGTTCCTCGTCTACGGCATGGGCGACTATGTTGACCCCGCTACCGCCGGCGCTCCGCCCACCGAGAGCAACGTGGTCCTCTCCCTTGAACCTGATCAGGATCTCTATGTCGAGCTGCCCAAATTCTCGACAGATGGCGTTGACAAGGGTTACGTGGAGTTCACTTTCCACGCCGACGCCACAACAGCGCCCGTGACCGTGACTATCGAGGCCAACGGCGATGCCGAGCCTACCGTACTGGGCACTCTCGAGGCCGCCGAAGGTGACAACGGCTGGAAGTCGGTACACTTCGACTATCCCGCCGCCATGCTCGGCAAGAAGGCCGTGTCGGTGAAATGCACCACCTCGATCGCCGCCGGTCAGAAGTTCCTGCTCGACAGCTACATCGCCACCAACTACGACAAGGTGGGCATTGACAACACAAGCGCCCTCGCAGGCGCGTCGGCCCGCGGTCTTGAGGGAGCAATCC
>CALJBF010000095.1 GCA_938027385.1 uncultured Porphyromonadaceae bacterium
TTTCATTGTAGGGTCGCTACATGTAGTGACCGTCGGATGAATAGACAATTATCAGATTGCCCGATGGTTGCGGTCGCTACATGTAGCGACCCTACAATGAAATGCCGGATAACAAATCCTGACCACATTCTCACACACCTCATTTATATTTTACAGGCATACTGTATATCCACCAATCCAAAACACTTATCACATCATGCGTTTTTCAAGAATCATTGCCGTAGCCGCTGTGGCCATCACCGCCGCTCTGGCAGCCTCGGCCAAAGACTTCCTGAAAGTCAACGGCCCCGACATCGTCGACTCCAAGGGCGAGAAATTCTATATCAAAGGCACCAATCTGGGCAACTGGCTCAACCCCGAGGGGTATATGTTCGGTTTCCAGCGCACATCGTCGGCCCACATGATTGACGAGGCGCTGCGCGAGCTTGTCGGCCCCACCGAGGCACGCCGTTTCTGGCAGAATTTCAAGGACAACTACATCACCGAGGCTGACTTCCTGTTCATTGCCGATAAGGGAGCCAACACCATCCGCGTGCCTTTCAACTACCGTATGTTCACCAATGAGGACTATATGGGCCTCAACGACGCCGGCGAGGGTTTCCGCCGCCTCGACGATTGCGTGCGCTGGGCACGGCAGAACGGCGTGCGTCTCATCCTCGACATGCATGACTGCCCGGGCGGACAGACCGGCGACAATATTGACGACAGCTACGGCTACCCCTGGCTGATGACCGACCCTGTGGCACAGCAGCAGTTTGTTGACATCTGGCGCCAGATAGCCGAACATTATGCCGACGAGGATGTCATCCTCGGTTATGAGCTGGCCAATGAGCCGGTGGCCACATACTGGGAGGGTGAGGAGCGCGACCGCCTCAATGCCGCGCTTGAACCACTCTACAAACGCGCCACCGCCGCTATACGCGAGGTCGACCCCAATCATATCATCCTGCTCGGCGGCCCGCAGTGGAACAGCTACTTCGGCAACTTCACCGACTGGACTTTCGACGACAATATCATGTACACCTGCCACCGCTATGGTGGCCCCGCCACAGCCGAGGCGATAGCAAGCTACATCGAGTTCCGCGACAAGACCAACCGCCCCATGTATATGGGCGAGCTGGGTCACAATACAGACGAGTGGATGAGCGATTTCGTCGACGCCATGCGCGCCAACAACATCGGCTATACCTTCTGGCCATACAAGAAAATCGGCGACAGCGCCATGACCGGCGTGGCCGAACCCGAAGGATGGAAGGAGGAGCTTGCCGCGTTCGTCGAGGCACCCCGAGGCTCATACGGCGAGATCCGCGACGCCCGCAAGCTCTGCTCGCAGGAGCGCGGCGTGGAACTCCTCAACCGGTATGTAGAGAACGCCAAGGCTCCCAACATGCTTGTGCACGACAGCTACATCCGCGCCATCCAGCTCGACAAGTAAATCCCCCTCTCCCACCCGAGAGCGTTTCATAATTTCCAGGCATTCATTGCAGGGAGGTTCTGCAATACCCTCTCAGATCATATTTTGGTTGTTGTGGTTCGCACCCGGCAGAAGAGAGGGCTGTCAGTGGGGTGGCTGCCAGAAGAGCTCCTCGTCTGAGATGAGGATGTGGGTATTGGGATAGGCGAACCCGGTGGGAGCCAGGGTGCAGTACCGGCCGCGTGCTCGTGTGGAATTCCCCTCGGGCTCGGGTTGCTGGAGCAGGGTACAATTCAGCATATAGAGGTTTTTAGCCATGTATTGGTCGAGGTAATGCTCTTTGGTCTCGGATGCGCGGTGGTTCCAGTTGGCGTCGTCGTTGAGAACCAGCGGGAGGCCGTCGCGCAGACGCTGGCGCACCTCGCCGGGGTGTAGCATCAGGCCGTTCTCGTCGGTGACGTAGGCGGCGAATGTGGGGTCAACCCACACCCATTTGCCGAGCGAGTCTGACCAGGCCACTGTTATGACGTGGCAGTCGTTGTCCTCATCCCACGCCTTGGGCAGACAGGTCACATACCGGGCCGGTATCCCCTCGGCCAGCAACGCCTCGGTAAGCATCATGGCCATGAAACGGCAGTTGAGGCCGCGCTCTTGCGTGCGGCACACTTCGGCGAGTTCCCTGAGGTTGAAATGACACTCGGGCCATGATGATGAGCCGTCGTGCGGCACAAGGTCGTGTACCCAATAGAGCAGGTTCTTTATGCGCGAGATGTCGTCGCCGGTGCCGCCCACGCTGTCGAGGTTGAAATATTCGCGGTCAAGCGCAAGCAACGAGTCTGTCGGCTCGGTGTAGGTGAACCGTATGGTGTCGGTGCCGGTGTAGGCCGAGTAGGGGGCGGCCTCTTTCAGTATCTGGAGTTTTGTCTTGTCGTCGTCGGGGTTGCGGGTGGCGATGAAAGCCGAGTCGAGCATGGCGGTGAGGTTGCCGAGGCCGAGCGTGTCGAGCAGAGCCGCCATGTCGTCGCGGTTTCCGCGGGCTATTTTGCCGATGAAACCGGGCTTGTACATGGCCCCGGCCTGCCAGCGCGCCAGTTGTTCGAGCTGAGCCATCATGGCGGGTGAGGCCGCGATGTCGGCCAATGGCGTGCGCGGCACGGCCACAGTATCGGCCGACTCATAGACGGCGCCGTTCACGGTGATGCGGGCGAGTTTCGGGCAGTTCGGATTCTCTACAAGTCCGTGCCCGAAGACCAGGCCGTTGAACTGTATCTCCTCAAGTTGCGGACAACTGTCGGCAAAGACAGTTCCGCCGGTGCTGAGAATCGGCCCGTTAAAGATCACACGTTTCAGCCGCGGGCAGTTCTCAATCTGGTAGCCGTCGATATGGCCAATCATCCCGTCGAAGACAATCTCCTCGATGTCGGGCGTCTTCTGCCGGAAAGCTCCGCTGCGCATGTAATCCATGTCGCCGAAACGCACATGTTTCACAGCGGGCAACACATAATATGCGGGCGACAGTCCGTCGGCCATTGCCGGCACGCTCAGGTCGGTGGCCAGTGTGTCAAAGGCTATGGCCATATTGTCGATGCGCACCCCTTCGGGTATGTTGATTTGCGTCAGTGCCGTGTACCAGAGCGCGTAGGGGGCTATGGAGTCCATTTCTGACGGATAACGCAGATATTCGACCGGTACCTCATAAAATATGGAGCGTGGCAGGGTGCGCGCTCCGCCGGCGTGGTTCTTCTCCGTCTTGAAATATGACCCGATACCGCTGTTCTCGAATGTCACGTCATGGAGGTCAAGGCGCTTGACCACAGCGGGAACCGGATTTCCGGCGGTGTCACGCCCCATTATAAGGCGCAGATGGCGTATGTCGGTATTGTTCAGTGTGCCGGCCAGGGCGAGCGTGTCGCCCGGGGCGAAACTGTCAGGGTCGAACCGGCTCTCGAATGTGCCGGGGGTGACATCGACCCGGTGTACCTTTGCGGGAGCGAAAAAAGTGCCGCTGACGGCCATTGTCATGCCCACGGCCAGCATACCTGCGTTGATTCTTTTCATTGCGTCAGGAAATTTTGAATTATGACTGCGGCAAATTTAATCAAATAAACGGTATGTCGGGGTATATGCAGGGGATTTATTTCAAAGACATTTTAGTTAATTTTAGTGATTGCTTTGTTAAAACCGGTTTTGCGGTCTGCCCGCAGTCTGTGGCAGTTTACCAAAATGTGAGTATTGCGGGGGTGCCGTGTCGGCGGTAATTTTGCAGTGTCAGAAACAACAGGGGAGCAGGCCTCGCGAACGAAGCCGGATGACCCCGCTCAATTTATCACACGATGCAATCACGAATTTTGACTATTGCGTTGGCGGCAGGCCTGGGTGCCGTTTCAGCCGCGGGCGCCGATGCAGAAAAACAGGAAAACACCGCTTGCGACGCTTATAAAACGGTGGTCGAGGCGGTCGCAAAAAAAGTGTCGGCATGGGACCGTCTGCATGTGGGCGGTTACGGCGAGGCTGTCTTTACCCGCAATTTCTACAGTGACAATTACCTCCGTTATAAGGATCCGGAAACATACCGCAACGATTCGCACGGCCGGTTCGACATACCGCATGTGGTGATTTATCTCGGCTATGATTTCGGCAAGGGGTGGTCCATGTCGTCAGAGATCGAGTTCGAGCATGGCGGCGTGGAGACCGCTGTTGAGATCGAGACCGAAGAGGCCGGCGAATATGAAAAGGAGATAGAGCGTGGCGGCGAGGTGAACCTCGAGCAGTTCTATCTGCAGAAAGAGTTCATGCCCCAGCTGAAGGTGCGTGCCGGTCTGCAGGTGATACCTATCGGCGCCACGAACGCCCGTCACGAGCCTAACCAGTTCTTCGGGGTGTACCGTCCCGAGGGTGAGAACACCATCATGCCCTGCACATGGCGCGAGGTGTCGCTGAGCATTCTGGGCCGTGCCGGGAAATGGGGCTATCAGGCCATGTTCATGCCCGGACTCGATTCGGAGCGTTTCGGCAACCAGGGATGGATTCACGACGGCTCGGCATCTCCTTTCGAGTTCAAGATCGCCAACAGCTACGCTTTCGCCGCCAGGGTCGACAACTATTCGGTTCCCGGCCTGAGGCTGAGTGTCAGCGGATATGTGGGCAATTCGTTCCGCAACACGCTTTATCCCACATCGTCGACCAAGAACGACGGCGTGCACGGAACCGTGACCATAGGCTCGTTTGATTTCGGTTACAACGCCCATAATATAGTGGCACGCGGATATTTCGACTGGGGTCACCTCAGCGACTCGCGCCATATCTCGAGTTTCAACATCAAAATGCCCAAAAACTCTACGTCAAAACGCCAGGAAGTGGCGTCTGATGCCTTCTGCACCGGTGTGGAGCTGGGTTACAACTTCTTCTCGCTCTCGCCGCGTCTCACTGCCGACAATCAGAAGTTCTATCTGTTCGGCCGCTATGACTACTACGACTCAATGGCCAAGGTCGATGGCGTGACATCGCTCGGCTGGTGCAAGCGCCACAAGATTTCGGCCGGCGTGAACTGGTACCCGATCCCTCAGATTGTGATCAAGGGGGAATACACCTACGGCATCCTCAAACGCCAGTATAACAACGAACCCTCTGTGAGCATCGGAGTGGCTTATACCGGCTGGTTCAAGTAAGCGGTGAGGAGATTAGGGAAGTTGAAAGAGTTTAGAAAGTTGAAAAAGTTGAAAAAGTTGAAAAAGTTGAAAAAGTTGAAAAGAATTGCATAAAGGTTCTCCGCCGTCCCTAACGACTCTAAAGACCCTAAAGACCTTAAAGACCCTATCCTTTTTTAAGTTTCAAAAAGCAAAACCAAAAAAAATCATAGATATGAAAATTGCAAAATTCCTGATGATGGGTGCCGCTATGGTGGCGCTGGCATCATGCTCTGATTCAAAAGAAGACGGGCCCGTGAACCCCGACGAGCTGTCGGGCAAGGAACTGGCCCTGCAGAAAGCCGCAGCCGATTATGTGGACCACACCGTGCTGCCCACCTATTCAGACATGGCTGACGCCGCAGTGGAACTGCAGGATCTCTGCAACACCATGCGCGACAAATTCGCCGCCGGTACACTGACAAAAGCCGACATCGAGGCCGCCGGAAAGGCCTGGAAACAGTCGCGCAAGAGCTGGGAGCTCTCCGAGGCATTCCTGTTCGGCCCCGCCGCCAACCACAACATCGACCCGCACATCGACTCGTGGCCCCTCGACAAGGCCGCCATGGATGATCTGCTCGCCGACATCCGCGCCGGCAAGTCATGGAGCCTTGAGAACAACGGCGGTTACGGCCTGATCGGTTTCCACGCCGTGGAATACCTGCTGTTCGAGCTCTCGGCCGATGGCAACAGCTCGCTCGTACACTCCACAGCCTATACCCCCGAGGAACTTGAATACCTCTGCGCCGTTGTAGATGACCTCTGCCAGCAGTGCGTATGCCTTGAGGCATGCTGGGCCGGTACAGACAACATCTCGGCACGCAAACAGCAGATTCTCGAGGAGGCCGACCTTGATTACGGTGAGAACTATGGCTGGGAGATGAAGAACGCCCGTCAGGCCGGTTCGCGTTTCAAGACCTTCCAGGAGGTGGCCGAAGAGATTCTTCAGGGGTGTATCGACATCGCCGATGAGGTGGGCAACACCAAGATCGGCCGTCCTCACCAGGGCACCTCAGACGAAGACCGCAACTACATCGAGTCGCCCTATTCGCTGAATTCAATTGAGGACTTCGCCGACAATATCCGTTCAATCGAGAACGCCTACACCGGTTCGCTGTCGGGAGACGCATCTGTCAGCGAGTATGTGAAGAGCGTTGACTCAGACCTTGACAAACGTGTCCGTCAGGCTATCGCCGACGCCATCACCGCTATCGAGGCAATTCCAGAACCGTTTGCCAAGAATGCCAAAGGCGAGCTTGCCGGCAAGGCTGTCGAGGCCTGCGGCGATGATCTGGTCTCGGTTCTCGAAGAGGCTCACACTCTTGTGACACGCAACTGACCCGATCACGGATAGTTTAATAAAAGGTAAAAAACAAAAGATTGCCGGTCGTGTGCCGGCAGTCTTTTCAGCACATTATAAAGAATGAAACGAAACAACTACGGTATCGGTCTGTCGGCCGTAACTTTCCTGGCGCTTGCCACCGCCTGCTCTGACGAGGAGATCAAGAATACCCCCGATCCTCAGCCCGAATCCGACAAGCCTGAATGGTATTATGCCGGCGGCAAGCTCGGCACGTCCGAGCTGTTCACCACAAACGCTTTCGAGCAGCCTGCCCCCGCGGTTGACGAACAGGGTTTCTACCAGCAGTTCAAGAACGGCGAGGCGCTGTTCGAGAAACCGTTCATGACCAACCGGAGCGGTGTGCGTTCGGGCTTGGGCCCCGTCTACATCCGCACCTCGTGTCTGCACTGCCACCCCAACTACGGCCACGGTACCCGCGTGCCCGAGGGGGCGTTCAATACAGCCGATCCCGGTAACGGCTGTCTGCTGGTGGTATATAACCCCGAGACCGAGGGGTATGTGCCCTGGCTGGCGGGCATGCCGCAGAGCCATGCCGTGGCACCCTTCAAGGCTCCGCTCGACGAGAGCCAGATCATGGTGCACTGGAAAAACGCCACTGACGAGTGGGGCAACCGTTTCCCCGACGGCGAGACATACGAACTGCAGTACCCCGAGGTGACCATGCCCGAAAGCGCCATCTATGTGGTGGGCCAGGGGTATCAGCTACCCACCGATTATGCCGTGAAACTTGAGTCGACCATCGGGATATACGGCACAGGTCTGCTCGATGCTATCGATGAAGATGACTTGCTGGCACAGTACCGCCAGGAGGAACTTGACGGCTTTCTGCCCAACGGTCTCAACACGGCTTTCTATGCAAACGGCCAGTGGACCGGCATGTATGCCAATTCCCTGCAGGGCGACGGCACCGGCTATGCCCGCAAGTTCACATACGCCCTGTCGCGTGGCCCGCTGCAGGATGCGGCAGGCGCCAACGCTATCTGGAACATCACGAACGTGACCCGTTCCGACCGCCGTTACCATTATCTCGACGGTGCGGGCACATACGCCGAATATTCGTCGAAAGACCCTGAGGTACAGGCCGGTTTCGACGCCTATCTCGAGCGCATCGACCCTGAACACCGCCACGCCGACTGGTGGACGGGCACCGTCGAGGAGCGCATCAAGAAATATCTGCTTGCCAAGGATCTCGACGTGGAGATGTCTGACCAGGAGTACACCGACCTCATGGTATGGCATCGCGGCCTGGCTGTGCCCGCCGTGCGCGATGTCGACGACCCCGAGGTACAGCGCGGCCGCGAGCTTTTCGCCGAAATCGGCTGCGACTATTGCCACCGTCCGTCGTGGAAGACCGGCGACGACATGATCAAGGATCCCGCCAGATTCTTCAAGGTCGGCAACGAACTGCCCCGTTTCCCGCACCAGACGATATACCCCTATACCGACATGGTTCAGCACAAACTGCACATGGCCAACGATATCCGCGGCGGATGGTGCCGCACCACCCCCCTCTGGGGCCGCGGTCTGCACCAGAAGGTCACCGGTTCGGCAACCGCCGACCGCATGCACGACTGCCGCGCACGCAATGCCATGGAGGCAATCATGTGGCACGGCTATTCACAGCAGTCCGACGCCCGATACTCAATCGAGCAGTTCCGCAAGCTCCCCAAGGCCGACCGCGACGCAATAATACGTTTTGTTGACGCTATCTGATGAAACGATTCAGAAACACTCCCTTCACATTCCTTATTCACGTAGCCCTGGCCATCATTGTGGCCGGGGCTTTCATGACTCATTTCTGTGGCATACAGGGCACGGTCACCTTGCATGACGGTGCCGCGCCTGTCACGCGGTTCGACCGTACGTCGGGACCCGGTGACGGCACGCTGCCGTTCACGCTGGCCCTTTCGGGCGCCGAGATAATCTATTATCCCGGCACCGACGCGCCTATGGATTTCCGTTCGGTGCTCGCCGTGGGCGACAGCACCGTCACGGTTGCCATGAACGCGGTGGCCGAAGTCGACGGCTGGCGTTTCTACCAGTCGGGCATGGGGCCTGACAGCTCAACGCTCTCGGTGAGCCACGACCCCTGGGGAATCGGCATAACCTACACGGGCTATATACTGCTCGGGGTGGGGATGGTCGGTTTCTTCTTCCAGCGGCGCACGGTGTGGCGCGCCATTCTGCGGCTGAAGAGCCTGTGCGTGGCGGCGCTTTTGATGGTGCCGGCGGTTGCGTCGGCAGCCGACGGTACCCCCGCCGCTCAGCCGACGGCCATGCAGAGACCCCTGGCCCGGAATTTCGGCAAGGTCTATGTGTACTGGAACGACCGTGTGTCGCCGATGCAGACCATGGCCCTCGATGTCACCGCCACGCTTTACGGTTCCACCTCGTACCGCGGCCTCACCGCCGAGCAGGTGCTTTCGGGGTGGCTGTTCTGGTACGACGAGTGGCTCCGCGACTATGATGCCTCGCATCCCGCCCCCGCGACTGAAAAAGAGCGCAAGAAGGATGCCGAGCGCCGCGCCCTGATACAGTGGCTCGGCACGGGGGCGGCGTTCCGCATTTTCCCGTATCGCTCGGCTACCGGACGCATGGAATGGCTGTCGCTCACGGGGCGCCGCCCCTCGCGGATGTCGCTCGAACAGTGGCGGTTCATGCTCTCCGCCGTTTCAGACATAAACGCCGACCTAATGCACGGCCGCAATATCGAGGCCAACGAGGGGATCACACGCCTCATCGAGGGGCAGCGCCGCTATGCGGGGGAGGGGACTCTTCCGTCCGCGGCCCGTTTCAGCGCCGAAAGGCTTTATAACACTTATGTGCGGCTTTTCCCGTGGGCCCTGCTGATGTTTGCCGGCGCCATCGTGGTGCTGTGGATGGCGTTGCGCACACGCCCTGTGGGGTCGCGGCTGTGGCGCGCCGTGCCGCCGGCGCTGTCGGTTCTGGCGGCTGTGTGGTTCGGTTGCGTGCTTGTATTGCGTGGCATCGTGGGCGGTCACTGGCCGCTCTCCAACGGTTGCGAGACCATGCTGTTCATGGCGTTCGCCGCCTCCGTGGGTGCCGTGTGCGTGCGCGGTACCCTGATGCGTGGCGCCCTACTGCTTGTGGGCGCCATGGCGGCGATGGTGGCTGCCATGGCCGGGAAATCACCCCAGATAGGCACCCTGATGCCGGTGCTGGCGTCGCCGCTGCTTTCCGTGCATGTGATGCTTGTGATGTGCTCGTATGTGCTTTTCATGCTTATGGCGGTGCTCTCGGGTGTGGCTCTCTGCAAAGGTGGAGAAACCCTGCGGCGTCTGGCGCGGGTCAATGCCGTCACCCTGGTGCCGGCGGTGTTTCTGCTCACGGCGGGCATATTCGTCGGGGCTGTCTGGGCCAACCAGTCATGGGGACGTTATTGGGGCTGGGATCCCAAGGAGACCTGCGCCCTGATCACCATGCTCATCTACGCTGTGCCTCTGCACCGCGCCACATTCGGGGTGTTCCGACGTCCGCGCGCGCTCTGCATCTATCTTCTTGTGGCAATAGTCTCGGTGTTGTTCACCTACTTCGGCGCCAACTACCTCCTCCCCGGCCTCCATTCCTACGCCTGACCGTCTTCCCCTCAATTTATATTATTTTCTGATAAAACCAAGATGGCGCCTGTCTCTAACCGACAGGCGCCATCCATCTTTAACCAATATCTGTAATGTACGGAGAGTGAGAGCTTACTTTATCACGACCTTGCGGGTGTTGCCCTGCTTGTCGACCATGATGTAGACGGCGGTCTTCGAGGGGTTGACAACGCGGGTGCCCTGCAGGTTGAAGAGCATGATGTCGCCGTTGAGAGCGTCCATCTCGATCTCGCTGATGCCGGATTTCTTGGCCTTCTCGACGATGGCGTCGATGAGTGCCTCGATTGCGGCGCTGTCCACTGTGTAGTCATATACACCTTCGTCGGCTACAGCATCGTAGGCGGCCTGTTCGGCCTCGCGTGCGGCGGCGATGGCCTCGCGTGCGGCCTGCTCCTCGGCGGTGACGTCAGCATCGGGGTAGGTAACGGCGACTGCGGCCTCGGTGGCGATGAGTTTCTGCTCAAGGGCGTCGATGATCTTCACGTTGGCCTCGTGTGCGGCGCGGTTGGCCTCGCGGCGCAGGTTGTCTTCGTACTCGGCCTCGTCAGCGGCGGCGCCTGTGGTTACGGCATTGATCAGTGCCTCGATGGCCTCGGTGTCTACCGTGTAGCTGAACAGACCCTCGTCGGCAGTGGCGGCCTTGTCGGCATCGGCGGCGGCAAGAGCGGCAGCGATGGCGTCACGTGCGGCGGCGACCTCCTCTGTAACGTCGGCGTGCGGATAGGTCTCAACTGCGGCGGCTGCTGTCTGGTCGAGCTGTTCGCTGAGTGCGTTGAGCTGTTCTACGACAGCCTGGTAAGCAGCCTCGTTGGCGGCTTTGCGGGCCTCTTCGTTCTCGTAAGCGGCCTCGTCAGCCTGAGCCTTGGCGGTAACGGCGGCAATCAGCGCCTCGATAGCGGCTTTGTCGAGGGTGTAGTTGAACTCACCCTCGGCGGCGACTGCCTGGTAAGCGGCCTCAGCATCGGCTTTGGCGGTGTTGATGGCATTCTGCGCTGCTTCTTTCTGTGCTGTTACGTTAGCGTGGGGATACTGCTCGGTCACGTTGGCGGCAACAGCGTCGAGCGATTCCTGAAGGGCGTTCAGCTCGGCAACCACGGCATTGTAGGCGGCCAGGTTGTCGGCCTTGCGCTGTTCCTCGGCCTGGTACGCCTCTTCCTCGGCCTGTGCCTTGGCGGTCATTG
>CALJBF010000096.1 GCA_938027385.1 uncultured Porphyromonadaceae bacterium
ACGCCACTGCGCCTTAAGTTAATAGCATTGTGTAGCGACCCTACAATGAATACCGCGGCTTACGACACGCTCTCAATGGATTGTAATGCTTAGGAGTCAATATAGGGCTTGATTATGCTTTATGGCAATTTCTTTTGCGGATTTTGGGGGTGTATCGGGTTTTGACTATATCGTAGGCTCTCATGACAAGGGTGCAGATTTCATGGTCGGAGATGTCACCGTTAAGATTGAGCTGAATCCAGTGGCGGTCGCTAAGGTTCAATGGCTTGCTGACGGAGGAATGACGCATTTTGATTTCCTCGATTTCATCAGGCGTAGACTTGATAGTCACCGAACTGAAGTCGTCGATATCCACCAGGCAGAACATGTGGCCGAGCACATAGAACACGAGTATTGAGTCAAAACGTGGGGCGAATTTCCCGAAAGGTGTCTTTTCGGTCACGCCCTTCATCGACAGGCAGTAGTCCCGGAACTCTTCGATATTCATGAAGTGTGTATTGAAACATCCGTTTCGCGTTTATGGAGGCAGGTCAGACTGTGGGAGAGAATGACTGGAAAGAGTTGTCAGAGTAAAAGACCACGATGTTGCTGATCTTTTTCCCTTCGGGAGACTGCAGGGATATTGAGCCGCCGCCGGAGAGGGGAATCGAGGGGTGCGATGCAGGAGACTCGGCAGCCGACGTACCCGATGCCGTGGCGCCAGCAGAACCGTTGACGGGTGAGTTGTCTGAGAGGGAAGAGAGGGGAGCTGTTTGTGATGGGTGTGGTATCCGGCTCGATGCTTCGGCAGGCGTGTCGGGAACCGGTGATTCCGCATCGGTGCTGTTTTTGGAGTCGGAATAATCCACAAAGAAACTTATGGAATTTTCCGGTTCATCAGCAAGCGTATTATGGGTTTGAGTCGCATCCGCAGGCGTATTTTGCAAATTTTCACCAAAATTCTCGCCGCCGAATTTTTCTGACTCGGAATATGTGAACAGGGAATTTTCGTTGTCGGCGGAGTTTTCTTGCTGTGATTGAGCGTTATCGGCGATGGGATAGGGGGATTTTACGCTATTTTGAGGCTCTGAGATTTCAATATTTCCGGGCACCTCCATCTCTCCTTCGCCAAACATCAGCCACAGCACGGAAAGCTCGGGATAGGCGTTGTGGATTTTTGTTATGAGTTCGTCTGAAATCTTTTTGTTACGGCCGCTCAATATTTGCGACAGGGTGGGCCTGGGTATACGACATGTGTCAGCAAACTGCGAGATGGCAATCTGGTGCGTCTCCAGGAAGAATTTCAAGCGGTTAACGAGATCCATAACGAGAATAAATAGAAATATGATTTTGTAAATCCGATTTTTCTGTGT
>CALJBF010000097.1 GCA_938027385.1 uncultured Porphyromonadaceae bacterium
CAACTATTTCCTAAACACACTTTATATAAATAAGCAAACTGAGATTCAAGACAATGCTTTCTGTAAAGCGAGAATAAAGGGTGTTGCTTTTGAAGATTGCACATTCAAAATCGGAGCATATATAATGTCTGAGATACAGGGCATCGAAGAGGTTGTGTTCGCCCCCTGTATGACAGAGATACCGGAAGGAATATGCTACGGCTGGAAGGATCTCATAAAAGTAACGTGGCCCGACAGATTGCTTACAATCGGCCAACACGCCTTCAAAGATTGCGTGAAGTTAGATTTCAATGGCGACAAAGAGGGGAATGTGATTGATATGACTTGCCCGCCATTCAACACAGTTACTAATTTTGATTCAGGTGCTTTTGAAAACACCAGTATCACTAATATTATATGGCCCGAAAATGATCAGCGTGATGGCACTACCATAAGTATCGGCGAAAATCTTTTCAAAGATTGTTCTAAACTGACCTATGGCCATATTCCCCACTGGATGGACAACATTCCTGCCTCACTTTATGACCATTGCACCGCAATGTCTGAAATTATATGGGACACCCCGAGCGACCGCACCCAACTCAATATCGGCAAGCATGCATTCAGCGGGACTGCGATACCTGCTATTGCATGGCCAGATGTGCCCACTGTATTAGGAGCGGGCACTTTCGCAGATTGCAAAAACGCTACTGCTATAATCTGGCCCCAAAACCCTGTTAAACTTGATTCAGAAGTATTCAGGAATACAGGAATCAGCGGCGAGTTGAGGTCTCCAGAGACACTACCCAGTTATATCACATGGCTACCTTATGCAGCATTCGCTGGAACGAATTTGACCAAGGTAACCATTCCTGAGAGAATAACTGGTTTGCATGAATTTGTCTTTGCTGACTGCAAGCAACTTAAAGCCATAACTATAGAAAGTTCGCCTACCGTAATTCCAGCAGGTTTTGCTGCACGTTGCAACAATTTAGAATCATTTACAGCTGTTAATCCCATTACTGAAATCGGGGACAAAGCATTTTTAGGATGCAGCGAACTTGAAGACATTCAGATTTCTGCAAGCCCCAATCTTACCCTAATTGGCCAAAAAGCTTTTGATGATTGTACATCATTAAAAAGTTTCCCAAATATCATTGGGGCTGCAACTAAATTGGATACTAGAGTTTTTAACAAATGTACCAATTTGACAAATATTACGATACCGGGGACAATCCCATGGGATGCCTTTAAAGACGACTTATCACTCCAGTCAGTTGAAATCCGCTCGGATGTTGAAAATCCATATTTGCGTATAGATCAATCTTCGGCATTCGATAAAGCGCCTCTATTGGGCGTTTCCTACGACTTGAATGCACGTAATTTGGATTATATTCAAACATATAAAGGCATTGATCGCGGTGAAAATACGGAAATGTCACAAGTCAAGGGAATTCTGCTTTGCAAACGCGACAACAAATATAAGCTTATCGAGAAAAACTACGACCGTGTATGGGAGATTGTTGAACAGCCTGATATTGCCGCCGGTCTCAAACTCTACGGCGATATCACATCGAATTTCGAGTCGGGCTGGGATCACAACGAATACACCACGGCTCTGCGCTGGGAGGTGGTTGAGAGCGACCTTAATCCCAATGGCGATACAGAATATTATCTCTACCGCTGCGACGGCGACTACAAAGTCAATCCCGACGGCACAGACAACATGGTCAAAATCGCGACTGTTACTATATCGCCAAAGGAGTTGTTGCCCGACGGTATAAACGACCAGAACATCCAGACTACCGAGGCTCTTAACAAATATCATATAAAAGTGGTGAAAGCTGACGGCAGTGTGGTTGATCTTTCAAACTATGGTGCTGACTTCCAATATGAAACTGACACAAAAGACCTTTATGTGCTTGTTTATGCCAAACAGCACGGCTCGCTTTACTACAACACTAAGACAAGCCACCGTATCGGCCTCAACGAAAATCTCGGCGCCACTTCTTGGTTCCTTTATGTTGACAAATTCAACTCACCCATTCTGAATGAAGGCGGAGTGCCTGACCATTATACATACATGCTTCGCAAAAAAGCATTCAGATACAATATCCCCGTCAACAATGAGGATTACGGAATCGGTGCCGATGGCAAACACTGGCACTGGGAGTCTGTGGAACCTGAAAGCAATATGTTTGAATGTAAGCCTGAAGACCGTCTGGTTGTACACACCTCGATGGCGGTTCCCTCGCTTTCGTTGGAAGGGCTTTATTTCACTGAAGATGAAATTGCGGCTGATAAAAATGGCAGCGGGCCGCTATCAACTGCATTCAGTGACTGCGGCAAAGCCACTTTGCGCTGGGAATTTGCCGACCCCTCGCACATAACGCACAAGCTTAAAGATCTAAATACTACTGACTGGATTCTTACCGACGTTGAGATTTGCGAAGTAGTTACCTCCGAGACCGATGGAGTAATTTCTATAATCTCCAGCCCTTGGGAAAAAACAGATATCATAGGCATGGTCTCGGGTGGGATTTACCCCCTAAACGACGGTAAAGCTCAAATCGGTTCGAGTTTCCAGACGATTACCCACACCAACGGGCGCGGCACATTCGGTTCGGCTATCGTGACCATCCCCGAGATTCCGACACTCGAAATTGCCGTTAAAAGCTCGTCGGAAAACAATGTCATCACTAATACCGTGACTATCAAGCCCGACAATCTCGACAGAATCAAGCACAGCAATCCTGTCATGCCCGAGGACGGCACTTACAAATTCGGTATCTGGCGTAATATAACCGAGACCGAGGCCGCCGAGCCGAAAGCTTTGGCCGAGGGTGACGGCGAGACAATTCTCGAGAATGTTCACTTCCATGGTGAAAACGCATTTATGAATTCGACATTCACACCCGACCCGATGGTCTACCAGGACGTCGCGGAGGTGGCACAAGAAAGTGCCAGTAGTGCCACATACAAGTCGGATTACCGTGTGCGCATGTATGTGCAGCCCAAAGATGACCCAAGCAAATATATGGTCATCGAGGCCCGCAACTACGATACCGAAAACGTCGTCATAATACCGACCGGCGTCAATGACATCACCGGCGAGTACGGCGATGTAAGGTATTACAACCTGCAGGGTATCGAGGTTGCCGAACCTACAGCGGGAAACATCTACATCCGTGTTGACGGCACAGGCTCGCACAAGGCAATCTACACCCACCCCTAAA